>NZ_DASWTD010000367.1:0-14794 GCF_036402335.1 Sphingopyxis sp.
GGCATGCTAGGCTGGGTCCAGCAGGTCGGCGACCGCCCCGACAGCGTGTCGGCACAGGAGACGCAATTTTACGGCGCGGGCGCCTTCGTGCTCGCGGGGACCGCGATGTACGACCTCGCACAGAAGGGCGCAGGGCGATGATCGACCCCGCCTTTCCCGGCGGCCGTAAGGTCTTTTCGACCAGCGACAATTGACTTGCGCCGCAAAGTTGTATTACATCTGAAATTGACACCGGTATCAATTGCTCCGTCGCGAATTGACACCGGTATCAATCGCAAATCGCCGGCGCCCAGAACCGACGACATCGACAGGGAGAGATTCACATGACGTCACGCCCGGCCGCAATCACCCGCGCCGCCTTGCTTGCATCCGCTGCGCTCGTCGCCGCCGCGGCCCCCGCATGGGGGCAGGATGGTGCAGCGCCCGAAGCCGTAGCGCCGCCCGCCGAAAGCGCCGACGCCAGTGCCGGCGACGAAATTCTCGTCACCGGGACGCGTGCGACGCAGCGCAGTTCGATCGCGTTCAAGCGCGATGCCGACGTCGTCGTCGACGGCCTCGTCAGCGACGAAATCGGCGCAACCCCCGACAATTCGGTCGGCGATACGCTCGAACGCATCGTCGGCGTCTCGGCCGACCGCTTCAAGGGCAACGCCAACGAGCTCTCGGTGCGCGGCCTCGGGCCGACGCTGTCCTTCTCGACCTTCAACGGGCGCGAAGTGTCGACCGCGGGCCCCGACCGCTCGGTCGCCTTCCAGCAATTCCCCTCCGAACTCGTCAACGGCGTGCTCGTCTACAAGACCCAGCGCGCCGACTTCCTCGAAGGCGGCGTCGGCGGCATCATCGAACTCAAGTCGATGAAGCCGCTCGATTATGGCAAGCGCCGCATCCAGTTCGAGGTGCGCGGCGATTTCCAGCCGCAGGACAATGACGTCTACCAGCACGACGGGCTCGGCTATCGCGCGAATTTCTCCTATACCGACCAGTTCTCGACCGGGATCGGCGATATCGGGGTGTCGATCGGCTACCAGCGGCAGGACACGACCGCGCCCGAAGATTATTACAACGCCAATTCGACCTTCCAGCTGTGCAACACCGCCGCAACCAACGGCCTCACCAACACGCTGAACTGCACCTTCGCCGAGACGGCGCGCAACGACAACGAGACGCTGGTCGACCCCTATTTCGCCAATTCGTCGCGCAGCTTCCGCACCCAGAAAACCTCCGAGGTGCGCGACGGCCTGATCGGCGCGATCCAGTGGCGCCCGTCACCCGATTTCGAGATTTCGATCGACGGCCAATATTCGAAGCGCAACAGCCTCGAGGACCGCAACGTCCTCGGCATCACCGAGGGGCTGCGCGGCGTCGAGCCGCTTCTCGTTGGCGATGGCGGCAACGGTTACTCGTCGCATGCGCTGATGCGCTATCGCGGCAATTCGAACCTCGAAAACCAGCTCGAAACGCGCCAGCGCAACGAGGAATATACCGGTGGCGGCCTCAGCCTGATCTGGACACCCGACCGCTGGAACATCGCGTTCGACGCCTCCTATTCGAACAGCCACCGGACCGAGACGCAGAAGCAGACGCGCATGCGCTCGAACCGCCGGGTCGGCTATACGCTGTCCTATGAAGGCGACGACGTCGTCCCTGTGGTCGAATTCGACAATTTCGACATCACCGACCCCGACCTGTTCCTGACCACCGCCGCGAACTCGGTCTACGCCCGCCGCCGTTTCGTCACCGACCGCACCGATCGCATCTGGGCGGCGCGGCTCGATCTCGAACGCGAGCTCGATGGCTTCGTCACCAGCGTCAAGTTCGGCGGCCGCGTCTCCGACCACCATCGGACCAACGACAATGCACGGAATAGCGACCTCAATACGCTGGTCGCCGTGGACGGCCTGTCGCCGGCGCAACTGATCGCGCAGGCGAACCAGCAATGCCGGACGCCCTTCACGACCTCCTCCTACATGAAGGGCATGGGAACCAACGTTACCCGCTGGGCCAGCTTCGACAACGACTGCCTGTTCCGGACCTTCACCGGCAGCGACGATGCGCTGCCGCCCCCGGCCGACGGCCGCGACCCCAGCGACATCGACGTCACCGAGCGTATCTATGCCGCCTATGCGATGGCGAATTTCGAATCCGAAATGGGCAGCGTGCCGTTCAGCGGCAATGTCGGGCTGCGCTGGGTCAAGACCGACATCACCTCGATCGGCTTCCGCCAGGGCTATCGCATCGTCGTCGACACCGTCGGCGATACCTATTCGATCGGCGTCGATCCCGACCTGCCGCTCGAGACGAACCGCGTGAAGGGCAGTTATGATTATTTTCTGCCGAGCGCGAATATCGCGTTCGACCTGTCGCAGGAGGTCAAGCTGCGCCTCGCCGCCTATCGCGCCATCGCGCGCTCGGGGATCGAAAGTTTTGGCGCCGGGGTCAATCTCAATCCGACGACATCGGCGACGGGGGTCGACGATATCATCTTCAACGCGACGACCGGAAACCCGAACCTCAAGCCGCTGCGCGCGTGGAACCTCGACGCCAGCCTCGAACTTTATGCGTCGAAGGACACGCTGATCTCGATCGCGGGCTATTATAAATGGGCGAAGGGCACGGTGATCAGCGCCGAGGAGCCGATTCCCACCGACGTCACGATCACGACGATCCGCGACGGCGGCGCGCCGGTGACCGAAACCGTCACCATCGCCCCCGTCGCCCCCGTCAACGACGGCGAAACGCGCCATCTCTACGGCGTCGAGGCGACCGCGAGCCATGCCTTCACATGGCTGCCCGATCCGCTCGACGGTTTCGGCATCCAGGGCTCGGTCAACCGCGCCTTCGCCAATTTCGAATATCCCGACACCTCGCCGATCGCCGGCTATGTCGACCCGGCGAACCTGATCGGCCTGTCGAAATGGACCGCGAGCGGATCGGTCTGGTATGAGAAATGGGGCCTCTCGCTGCGCGCCAACCTTCGTTACCGCTCGGGCTATTACAAGCCCAACGGCGGCACCAACCGCGAGATCCGCGGCGGCACCTACCTCAACCTGTCGGCGCAATACGACCTCACCGAGAATGTCCAGCTCAAGCTGCAGGCGCTCAACGTCACCGGCACGAACGACATCATGGTCAAGGGCGGGTACGACAGCATCGCCGAAGTATCGCGCAGCGGCACGCAATATTTCTTCGGCTTCCGCGTCCGGCTCTGATGCGGATCGCGCTCGCCTTTTGCCCGCTGGCCCTTATCGCCGTCGCATCCCCGTCCGTGGCGGCGGCATCTCCGGCGGCGACGTGCCAGGGGAGCGAAGGCTACGCTGGATCCTTCGGCGGGCGGCGCACCTTCGCGCTCCGCCCGTCCGATCTCGAAGCGATCAAGGCAGGGCTCCCCGGCAATCCTGCGACCCGCGCGGCCTATCGCGACCTGATCGCGCGTGCGGACAAGGCGCTTGCCGAAAAGCCTGCGTCGGTGATGGACAAGCGCAGCATTCCCGTGTCGGGCGATCGCCACGACTATCTCAGCCTCGCGCGCTACTGGTGGCCGAATCCCGCCGATCCTGGGGGAGCTTATATCCGCCGCGACGGCGACACCAATCCCGACATCGGGACGAACCGCTTCGACCGCAGTGCGCTCAGCCGCATGGCGCGCAATGCCGATACGCTCGCGCTTGCTTATTATTACAGCGGCGACCGCAAATATGCGGCGGGTGCCGCAAGGGTGATCCGCACATGGTTCCTCGACCCCGCGACGGCGATGAACCCGAACATGAATTTTGCGCAGGCGGTGCCCGGCGTCTCGAACGGCCGGCCCGAGGGTGTGCTCGACGGCGCCAGCTTCATCGCGGTGATCGACGCCGCGGGCCTGATCGCGCCGTCGGGTGCGCTGAGCCCGGCCGAAGGCGCCGCGCTCGAAGCCTGGTTCGCGCGCTATGTCGACTGGATGCTGGGAAGCCCGAACGGCAAGGAAGAGGCGCGCGCGTCCAACAATCACGGCCTGTGGTACGATGCGCAGATCGCGCGCTTCGCGCTGTTCGCGCGCAAACCCGATATCGCACGCAAGATCGCCCTGGCCTTTCCCAGGCACCGTCTCGCGCGGCAGGTCGACACTTCGGGCGCGCTCCCCGCCGAACTCGGCCGCACGCGCAGCTTCCATTATTCGCTCTATGCGCTGGGCGCCGCCTACACGCTCGCCGACAGCGCGGCGTGCCTCGGCATCGACCTCTATCGTGCCGAGGAACAGGGACGCTCGCTGCGCAAGGCCACCGACCATGTCGCCGCGTATCGCCGCCGCGCCGCCGACTGGCCGTACAAGGAAATGAACTGGCCCGCCGATACGCTCGACGAACTGCTCGTCCGCGCCGATGCGGCCTGGGGGCCCGGGGCCTATCCGCGCACGATCGGCGGCGACCTGTTGCTGCGCTACCGCGTGCCCCAAGGGTGACAGAATGATCACCCGCCGCTCGCTGTTGATGGCCACGATGCTCGCGCCGGCCGCGGTGTGGGCGCGTCCGCGATTGCCGGCATTCGACATACGCGCGATCGAGCGCCGCCGCCTGTTGCCGCAAGCGACGCGCCTGCTCGCCGTACAGCCGCGCACGATCGCCGCCATTCCCGCACCGCGCAGTCCGGCGGGCCGCCACGACTATTATTCTGAAGGCGATTATTGGTGGCCCGATCCGGCGAACCCCGGCGGCGCCTACATCCGCCGCGACGGCCGTTCGAACCCCGACAAGTTCGACGGCCACCGCGACGCGCTGATTGCCTTCGGCCGCACCGTTCCCGCGCTTGCCGCCTTGTGGGAACTCACGGGCGAGCGACGCTTTGCCGATGCCGCGATGCGCCACCTTTCGGCATGGTTCGTCACCCCGGCGACGCGGATGCATCCGAACCTCAATCACGCGCAAGCGATCATCGGCGTCAACAGCGGCCGCGCGATCGGCGTGATCGATACGCTGCAGATCGTCGAGGTCGCGCGTGCAGCAACGCTGTTCGCGCGACGGGACGCGCCGGGCTATGCCGCAATCCGCGCGGGTGTCGAAGGCTGGTTCGCCGCCTATCTGGACTGGCTCACGACCTCGCCCTTCGGCACCACCGAGCGTGACGAAAGGAATAACCACGGCACCTGCTGGCTGCTGCAGGCGGCATCTTTCGCCGCGCTGCTCGGCCGTACGGATGTGCTGGAGGATGCGCGCACGCGGCTCGAGACGATCATCATCCCCGCCCAGATCGAACCCGACGGCCGCCAGCCGCTCGAACTCGCGCGCACCAAGCCCTACGCCTATTCGCTGTTCAACCTCGACGTGCTCGCCGCGTCGGCGTGGCTGCTCGGCAGCGGCGAACTGATTGGCTGGAAAACGTCCGACGGCCGCTCGATCGGTGGCGCGATCGCGTGGATGACGCCCTTTATCGCCGACAAGACAGAATGGCCGCTGCCACCCGATATCGAATATTGGCACGGCTTTCCGGTACGCCAGCCGAGCTTGCTCTTCGGCGGCCTCGCGCAGAAACGCAGCGATTGGCTGGACCTCTGGCAGCGCCTCAACCCCGACCCCGTGATCGGCGAGGTCGTGCGCAACTTCCCCGTCCGCCAGCCCCTGCTCTGGCTCTAGTTGCGGCCTTCGATCAGCCCGCGTGCGATCACCTGCGCCTGAATCTCCGCGGCACCCTCGAAGATGTTGAGGATACGCGCATCGCACAGCACCCGGCTGATCTCATATTCGAGCGCATAGCCGTTGCCGCCATGGATCTGCAGGCTCGCATCGGCGATTGACCAGGCGGCACGTGCAGCCAGCAATTTCGCCATGCCCGCCTCGATATCGCAGCGCTTGCCGCCGTCTTTCGCGCGCGCAGCGGCATAGCTGAGTTCGCGCGCGACGACGAAATCGACAAGACCCATCGCCAGCTTGTCGGCGACGCGCGGAAAATGCACGATCGCCTTGCCAAACTGCTTGCGCGCCGCGGCATAATCGAGGCCGAGCTCGAGCGCACGCCGCGCCACCCCGACCGACCGCGCGGCCGTCTGGATGCGCGCGCCCTCGAAGGTCCGCATCAGCTGCTTGAAGCCCTGACCCTCTTCGCCGCCGAGCAGCGCATCGGCGGGTGCCGTCATGCCATCGAACTGCAGCGCATATTCGCGCATTCCGCGATAGCCGAGCACCCCGATCTCGCTTCCGCTCATGCCGTCGGCGGGGAAAGGATCGGTTTCGGTCCCGCGCGGCTTGGGGACAAGCAGCATCGACAGGCCTGCATAGCCTTTGGCATCAGGCAGGGTGCGCGCGAGCAGCGTCATCAGGTCCGAGCGCGCGGCATGGGTGATCCAGTTTTTCGCGCCTTCGATCGCCCATTCGCCGCTCGCATCCTGCCGCGCGCGCGTCTGGAGCGAGCCGAGGTCCGATCCGACATCGGGCTCGGTAAACACCGCCGTCGGCAGTATTTCGCCGCTCGCGATCCGCGGTAACCATTGCGCTTTCTGCGCGTGGGTGCCGCCCGTCGCGATCAATTCACCCGCAATCTCCGATCGCGTACCGAGCGATCCCGCGCCGATCCAGCCGCGCGACAATTCTTCGGTGACGATGCACATCACCAGCTTCGACAGGCCAAGCCCGCCATATTCCTCGGGGATGCAAACGCCGAAGGTGCCGAGGTCGGCCATGGCCTGCACCGTGCCGTCGGGGATCAGGTCGTTCGCGAGATGCCAGCGATGCGCATGCGGGACGATCTCGGCATCGGTGAAACGGCGGAACTGGTTACGGATCGAATCGAGATCAGCGTCTCGCAGCGTTTCGCTCGGCCAGTTGCCGTCGGCGAGCGCGGCGGCGACATCGGCGCGCATGGTGGCATGGTCGGCATCGAGCAGACCGGCGCAGGCACCGGCCAGCGCTCGCGCATCGGAACCGAGCCCGAGATCGGCGGGACGAAATATCTCATTCTGTCCCATGGGAAGCCCGCCGACAAATTGGCCGATCCCTTCCGCAAAAGCGAGCACCGCGATCTTCGCATCGAGCGGATTCGAGTTCTGGCCGGACTCGCACCATTCCAGCACCGCTTCCAGCGCGGCGACCGTCGTTGCGACCCAGGCAAAGCCATGCGCTGCGCGCTGTTCGCGGTCGATTGGTTGCTTCGCCAGCCGTGCGGTGAGCGCCGCCTGCGCCGCGCCGCGATAGGCCTGCGCCGCGGCCAGTGCCTCGCGCAAGACGACCATGCTCAGACGGCGCGTTCGAAGATCGCGGCGATGCCCTGCCCGCCGCCGATGCACATCGTCTCCAGCCCGTAGCGCCCCTTGCGGCGCACCAGTTCACGCGTCAGGTTCGCAAGGATGCGCCCGCCGGTCGCGCCGATCGGATGGCCGAGCGAAATGCCCGAGCCGTTGACGTTGAGAATCCCGTTCCGGCTGTCACCGTCGGCCCAGCCCCAACCCTTGAGCACCGCGAGCACCTGCGGCGCAAAGGCCTCATTAAGTTCGACAAGATCGATATCGTTCCAGCCGAGCCCGTTTCGCGCGAACAGCCGCTCGACCGCAGGAACGGGGCCGATGCCCATCCGGCTCGGGTCGCAGCCCGCCGCCGCCGAGCTGTGATACCAGGCGATCGGCTCCAACCCGAGCTCGTCGAGCTTGTCCTCGGCCACGACAAGACAAGCGGCAGCGGCATCATTCTGCTGGCTGGCATTGCCCGCGGTGACCACCCCGCCTTCGAGCGGGCGCAGCTTGCCGAGCGTCTCGAGCGTCGCGTCGGCGCGATAGCCTTCGTCGTGCGCGAAGACGACGGGATCGCCCTTCTTCTGCGGCACCGGGACCGGCACCAGCTCGTCGTCGAACAGCCCGTTCGCCCAGGCTGCAGCGGCGCGCTGGTGGCTGCGCACGGCATAGGCGTCGCACGCATCGCGGTCGATGTCGTAATCCTTCGCGAGATTTTCGGCGGTCTCGATCATACCCGTGATCACGCCAAAGCGCTCGACCGGCTGTGACATCAGCCGGCCGCGCGTCAGCCGGTCGTGGAGCGTGAGATTGCCGGCGCGCATGCCCTTGCGAATGTCGGTCGAATAATGCTCGACGTTCGACATCGATTCGACGCCGCCCGCGACGACGACATCGGACATCCCCGTCTGCACCATCATCGCGGCGTTGACGACCGCCTGCAGCCCCGACCCGCAGCGACGGTCGAGCTGGTAGCCCGGCACCTCGAGCGGCAGCCCGGCGGCCAGCCACGACCAATGGCCGATGCTCGGCGCTTCGCCATTGCCATAGCCTTGCGAAAAGACGACGTCGTCGACACGCGCCGGGTCGATCTTGGTGCGTTCGACCAACGCCCTCAGGATCACCGCGCCGAGCTCGCCCGCCGTCATCGACGACAAGGCGCCGCCGAATTTGCCGACGGCGGTACGGATCGGGGCGACGATGGCGGCGCGGCGCAGGGTCATTTGCTTCGGTCTCCAGTTTTGGCGACACCGACGATACCGGCATCGATCAGGCGGGCAAGCTCGGTGCCCGAAAGCGAAAGGCGATCGCTCAATATCTCCTCGCTGTGCGCACCATTGCGCGGCGCTGGAGCGGGCGGGCGGCGGTCCAGCTGCGGCAAGGTCGCAAAGGCACCCGCGGCGGGATAGGCAAAACCGCTGGGATTATGGGTTTGCCCAAAGATCGGATTGTCCGCGACGAGCGCTGGATCCTGCACGGCATCGTGCATGGTGCGATAGGGCGAGTGGACGATACCGCCGGCATCGAAAGCCGCAGCGAGGTCGGCATGGTCGCGCACCGCTATCGCCGCTTCGAACAGCGGATAGAGGGCATCGCGATGCGTGAAGCGCAGTCCGTCGTCGGTCGCGAAAGAAACGCCGCGTGCCGTCTCGACCGCCACAACCGCCGCGCCGAGCCCCAGCGCCGCGATCAAATTCGCCCATTGGCGCGGCGTGACGACGACGATCATCGTCCGCTGGCCGTCGCGTGTAACGAAGTCGCGCCCGAACAGGCCATAGACCGCATTGCCGAGCCGCGGCCGGTTTGCACCGGCATAAAGCACCTCCGCGACACCGCCGAGGTTGGCGACCGTACCGATCGCGACGTCGGAGAGCGGAATGCGCACTTCGCCGCCTTCGCCCGTCGTACCCCGCCGCTGGATCGCCGCGAGCAGCGCAAAGGCGGCATAGGCACCGGTGAGCAAATCCCACGCCGGCAGCACATGGTTGACCGGCTCGGGACCCGAACCCGTCAGCATCGGGTAACCAACGCTGTTGTTCACCGTATAGTCGAGCGCGGGCGATCCGTCGGCCCATCCCATCACACGCACGGTGATCAGGTCAGGCCGCCCTTCGGCGAGCGCATCGTGCGACAGGAAACCGCCGACCGGAAAATTGGTGACGAACTGTCCCGTCGCGCGCACCAGGGCCTGGAGCAGCTCGCGCCCTTCGGGCCGGCCAAGGTCGAGCGCGACCGACTTCTTCGCGCGGTTCAGATTTTCCCAGTACAGCGAATCATTGGCCTCGGTCACCGGCCAGCGGCGAAAATCGGGACCACCGCCGATCTGGTCGACGCGGATTACCTCGGCGCCCATTTGCGCACAGTAAAGCCCGGCGGTTGGGGAGGCGACAAAGGACGAAGCTTCGATCACCGACAGGCCGGCCAGCAGGTCGTACATCCGGCGCCAATCTCCCTCCGGCGTCTCCCGCGAAGTCACCGGTAGATCACCGGTTGAAGCTATCTGGCGCACCCGAAGGGATTCGAACCCCTGGCCTCTGCCTTCGGAGGGCAGCGCTCTATCCAGCTGAGCTACGGGTGCTGATAGAGCGCGGCCTCTAGCAAGCCCGCGCCGCGCCAGCAATGGGCTATCGACCGCTTGCTGCGGATATGCGAAGCGGGGGCCTCGCGCATTGGGCAAGGGAGTTTTGGTGAAATCGTCCGATCAAAATTGGCCGATGGCCGCCGACCTCTACGGCGAAATGCAGCTCGAGGTGCATCCACCGGCACGGCACCGCTGGCGTGACTATCTGCCCGGCGTCCTCGTCACCGCGATCGCGGCGCTCGCGGCGGGGTGGCTCGCGGATCATTATGCCGTGCCGATCGTATTGATGGGCTTGCTGATCGGCCTTGCGCTGAGTTTTCTCTCGCAGGACCGTCGCACGCATGCGGGGCTCGACCTGATGTCTCAGACCGCGCTCCGCATCGGTATCGTCTTCATCGGCGCGCGGATCACGGCACAGCAGCTTGCCGATCTCGGTCCGCTGCCCTTTGCTTTGCTGGCGCTGATCATGACCGCGGTGATCCTGATCACCGTCGCGAGCGCGAGGCTGTTCGGACAAAGCCGCGACGCGGGCCTGCTCGCGGGCGGCGCGACTGCGATCTGCGGCGCCAGCGCCGCGCTCGCGCTCTATTCGCTGATCGGCGACCGGCGGGTCGACCAGGCGCGCTTCACGCTCACACTCGTCGGCATCACCGTCGCGAGCGCGCTCGCGATGACGCTCTATCCCGTGCTTGCCGCCGAATTCGGTCTGTCGGATGCGCAGGCGGGGTTCCTGATCGGGGCGTCGATCCACGATGTCGCGCAGGCGATCGGCGGCGGTTTTTCCTATTCGCCTGCGGCGGGGGAGGTCGCGACGATCGTCAAGCTGACGCGCGTCACCCTGCTGGCACCGATGCTGATGCTCGTCGCGCTCTGGCTGGGCCGGAGCGGCGAGACGGAGAGCAAAGCGCACATTCCGCTCCGCCTGCCCTGGTTCATTCTCGGCTTTCTCGCCATCGCCGCGATCAATTCGCTGATCACCGTCCCGAAGCCGGTCGACGATGCTGCGGCCACCGCCGCTTCGGCACTCCTGCTGCTCGCGATCGTCGCGACTGCGATGAAGGCGCGGCTGCACCTGTTGCTCGATCAGGGGTGGCGGAGCTTCGCGCCGATCATCGTCGCGACGCTGACCAGCTTCCTGCTCTCGCTGGCCGCCGCGCTCTGCCTGTGACGCCGGGGCATCACCTCAACCTGCTGTATTTCAGCCTTTCGGAAGTGCCCAGCTAACCGTCAGCTGCGTCGCGCGACGCGGGATATCGAGCTTCGCCTCGCTGAAATTGACCTTCTCGTTCGGTGGCAGCATCCGCACCGGCGGTTTGATCGTCCAGCTATAGACGATCGTTCCCTGCGCATCGCGCAGTTCGGCGAGGATCGGCGGCACGCGCTGTTCGCGGTCGGTCGGGTTGATGATCACCCCCGACGCGGCGAAGTAGATCGTCCCGTCGGCCAGTTCGCGATGATCCTGGTTCGGCGGCAACTCGATCACCAGGTCGGGCTCGGCGGCGAGCCCGGGCAGGCCAAGACCCTGCGCCCAGCTAGGCAGACCGAAATAGATGAGGCCACCGGTCGCGGCGAGCATCAGCACCGCGGCGCTGGCCGCGATGATCGTCCACCGCTTCGCCGGATTGCGCCGCGGCCGGCGGAACGGCAGGGGAGCGCCGTCATCGAGGACGGGGGCGGGGCGCGGCGCCGGCTCGACCACGGCAAAGGACGGGGGCGGCGTGCTATTGCCGGCGGGAGCTATCGCCGGAGCATCTGTATAGGACACGGCGGGTTCGGGAGCCGGTGCAGATGGCGGCGGGACAGCGGGTTCTGCAGGAGCGGCCGGCTGGCTCGCAAGATCCGGCTTCGCGGGCTCCTGAAACCAGCTATGTCGACAATTGGCGCAGCGCACGGTGCGGCCCGCGGGGCCGATTGCCGTATCGGGCACGACATAACGCGTATGACAGGACGGGCAGGCAAGGATCATGGGGTTCCTCTAAACACGCTGATTCGCGGCGTTGCAAGCTTCGCGTCACACTCCCGGCTTGTCCTCTGTGGACAGCCGTGCGAGAGGCAGCGGGATGAGCGGACCAGCGCCCCTGTTCCTTGCACCGACGCGGGCATGTGATCGCGCGCGAGCGACGTCATGACGGACGGTGCTCCGGCACGCCCCGGGGGGGCTATGGTGGAATTCAACGGGGTTGGCTTACGCTATGGCCCTGACGCCGAAGTTTTGAGCGATATCAGCTTCAACCTGCAACCCGGCAGCTTCTATTTCCTCACCGGCGCGTCGGGTGCGGGCAAGACGTCGCTGCTGAAGATGCTCTATCTCGCGCAGCGGCCGAGCCGCGGTATCGTGCGGCTGTTCGGCGAGGATCTGGTCGCGATGCCGCGCCACCGCCTGCCGGGCTTTCGCCGCCGCATCGGCGTGGTGTTCCAGGATTTCCGGCTGATCCCGCACCTGTCGGCGCGCGACAATATCGCGCTGCCGCTGCGCATCGCGGGGGTCAGCGAAGAGGATCTGTCGGGTCCGGTCGGCGAAATGCTGAGCTGGATCGGCCTCGACGAACGCGCCGACGCGCGCCCCGCCACGCTGTCGGGCGGCGAGCAGCAGCGCGTCGCGATCGCACGCGCGGTGATCGCGCGCCCGCAACTGCTCGTCGCCGACGAACCGACGGGTAACGTCGATCCCGAAATGGCGATGCGCCTGCTCGGGCTGTTCGAGGCGCTGAACCGCCTCGGCACCACCGTCGTCGTCGCGACCCACGATATCCACCTGATCAGCCGGATCGAGAATGCGCAGATGATGCGGCTCGAAAAGGGTCGGCTGTCCGACCCCACCGGCGCGCTGCGCTATCCCCCGGCGAACCGGATATGATCATCCCGCGCGTCCCGGTCCAGCATCGCCGCCTGCTTCCCGACCGCCGCCTGTCGGGCCCGACGCCATGGGTCATCGCGATCCTGATGATGCTGACCCTGCTCGCCGCCGCCGCCGGCATGGGCCTCGCGCGGTCGGCCAATGCGATCGGCAACGCCATCGCCGGACGCGTCACCGTGCAGATCGTCACCGCCAATCCGGTGACGCGCGCCGAACAGGCCGCCGCGCTGCGCCGCGCAGCCGCCGCGCAGCCGTTCGTGCTGTCGGCGCGCTCGGTCGAGCAGGAGGAGCTCCGGGAAACGCTCGGCCAATGGTTCGGCAGCGAAGCGAACGGCGAGGGAGGCGACGACCCGTTGCTCAAGTCGTTGCCGCTCCCCGCGCTCGTCGACATCGACTTCGTCGGCGAGAACCGCAACGGGCATATGCGACAGCTCGAGGCGCTGGTTGCCCGCGAGGCGCCCGGCGCGCGCATCATCCCGCACGCCGAATGGCTGGGGCCCGTCGCGCGGCTGATCCGCTCGCTCGCCTGGATCGCCGGCGCGATGGTGCTGCTGATGACGCTCGCGAGCGCGGCGGTGGTGATCATGACGGCGCGCGCCGCGCTCGCCACCCATTATCCGACGATCGAGATGCTCCACCTGATCGGCGCCACCGACCGCCAGATCACCCGCCTGTTCCAGCGGCGCATCGCGATCGACACCGCTTATGGCATTGCGCTCGGCAGTGTCGTCGCCGCCGCGATACTGCTGCTGATCGGCTGGCAATGGTCGGGGGTCACCTCGGGGCTCGCGGCGACCGCGTCGCTCGGCACGGCGGGCTGGGCGCTCTTGCTGGCACTGCCGCTATTGGCTATCGCGCTAGCCGCTCTCACGGCGCGCCAGACCCTGCTCGCCGCGCTGAAGAAGATATTATGATCAAGCGCCTGATTTCCCTGTTTTTCCTGGCATGGGTGCTCGGCTTCGCCTGGTTCGCGCTGCTGCTGCCGCTGCCCGCCGGTGCCCAGAAAACCGATGCGATCGTCGTGCTGACCGGCGGGCCGGGACGGATCGACCGCGCACTCGAACGGCTCGAGGCGGGCGACGCCAAGCGGCTGCTGATCAGCGGCGTGGCGCGCGAAGTGAAACCGCGCGAGCTCGCCGCCGAATATAAGCGCCCGCTCGACCTGTTCGATTGCTGCATCGCGCTGGGGTTCGAGGCCGAGGATACGCGGTCGAATGCGACCGAGGTCGCGACCTGGGCACAGCGGCGCAAATATACGAGCATCCGGCTGATCACCACCGACTGGCACATGCGCCGCGCCGAATATGAAATCGGCCGCGCGGTCGGCGACAAGGTGACGATCCTGCCCGACGCGGTACGCAGCCAGCCGAATTTCGCAACGCTGTTCCGCGAATATCATAAATATCTCGCGGGGCTGGCGGGCGGCCTCCTCGGGCTGTAAACGCCCCTTCGTGCGCTACATTATCGCCCTCGTCCGCTCGATTCTGTTCTGGATCCTGTTCGTCATCATGAGCAGCGTCTCGTCGATCGGCGCGGTAATCTCGCTCCCGGTCTCGCATCATGCAACGATCTGGTTCGTGCGCATCTGGGCGCAGTTCCACCGGCTGATCTGCCGCTTCGTGCTCGGCCACAAGATCGTCGTCGAGGGCGAAATGCCCGACATTCCCGTCCTCTACGTCTTCAAGCATGAAGGCGCGTTCGAGACGATCGAGCAGCCGGGGCTGTTCCGGCATCCCGCGGTCTTTGCCAAGGAACAGCTCTTCAACATCCCCGTATGGGGCCAGGCGGCGCATTTCTATGGCCTGATTCCGGTCGACCGCGACGGCGGCGGCAAGGCGATGCGCGCGATGCTGAATGCTGCCAGGGCCGCGCTCGCAAAGGGTCGCCCGCTCGTCCTGTTTGCCGAAGGCACGCGTATTCCGCACGGGATGGCGCCGCCGTTACGTTCGGGTTTCGCGGGCATCTACCGCCTGCTCGGCGTGCCCGTGATCCCCGTCGCGGTGAACAGCGGCATCGCCTATCCCCCGCGCCGCTGGGTCAAATGGTCGGGGACGATCACCTATAAGGTCGGCGAGACGATCCCCGCAGGCCTGCCGCGCGAGGAGGCCGAAGAGCGCGTCTGGCGCGCGATCAACGCGCTGAACCCGCCCGAGGCGTTGCTTTT
>NZ_DASWTD010000368.1:0-6989 GCF_036402335.1 Sphingopyxis sp.
AGACGAGCTGGTCCGCCGCGCCGATACGGACGATTTTCGGTGCCTCCGTAATCCGGACGTCGACCGACTGGTTCACCTGAGCGGCCGCCAGCCCCGAACCGCCAAGCGCCGATAATGTCAAAACAAGAAGCTTTATCCGCATCTTCGGCTCCCTCATCCCGATCCTTGCCCCCGTCCGGTTATCAGCTCGGGCAGGGGACGTCATCCGGAAGACGGACCGGCTCGACGCAAGCCTTTGCCGCGGACAAGAATATCTGGGGGTCGCGGGGGTAGAATTGCCGCCAAACTTGTGCTTAGGCGGCGCCGATCATCTCCCCGCTCCAGAGTCGAAAGGCCCGGCAGACCTCATGAACATCCACGAATATCAGGCGAAAGAACTGCTCGCGAAATTTGGCGTCGCCATCCCCAAGGGCATCGCCGCGATGAGCGTCGAGGAAGCCGTCGCCGCGGCGAAGCAGCTTCCCGGGCCGCTCTATGTCGTGAAATCGCAGATCCATGCGGGTGGCCGCGGCAAGGGCAAGTTCAAGGAACTCGGCCCCGACGCGAAAGGCGGCGTCCGTCTCGCCAAGACCCTCGAGGAAGTCGAAGCGCATGCCAAGGACATGCTTGGCAACACGCTGGTGACGATCCAGACCGGCGAGCATGGCAAGCAGGTCAACCGCCTCTACATCACCGACGGTGCCGACATTAAGCAGGAATTCTACCTCGCCCTGCTCGTCGACCGCGCCACCAGCCGCATCGCGGTCGTCGCCTCGACCGAGGGCGGGATGGACATCGAAACCGTCGCGCACAACACGCCCGACAAGATCCACACGATCACCATCGATCCCGCGACGGGCCTGCAGCCGCATCATGGCCGCAGCGTTGCCGCCGCGCTCGAACTCGAAGGCGATCTTGCCAAGCAGGCGGCAAAGGTCCTCGCCGGCCTCTACGACGCGTTCCTCGCGACCGACGCCGAACAGATCGAAATCAACCCGCTCGCGGTCTGCGAAGGTGCGAACGGCGACGAACTGCTCGTCCTCGATGCCAAATTGGGCTTCGACGGCAATGCGATGTTCCGCCACAAGGATATCGCCGAATTGCGCGACCTGACCGAGGAAGATCCGGCCGAGGTCGAAGCGTCGGAATATGACCTCGCCTACATCAAGCTCGACGGCAACATCGGCTGCATGGTGAACGGCGCCGGGCTCGCGATGGCGACGATGGACATCATCAAGCTGAACGGCGAATTCCCGGCCAACTTCCTCGACGTCGGCGGCGGCGCATCGAAGGAAAAGGTGACCGCGGCGTTCAAGATCATCCTCAAGGACCCCGCCGTGAAGGGTATTCTCGTGAACATCTTCGGCGGCATCATGAAGTGCGACATCATCGCCGACGGCATCGTCGCCGCGGCGAAGGAAGTGAACCTGTCGGTCCCGCTCGTCGTCCGCCTCGAAGGCACGAACGTCCAGCAGGGCAAGGACATCCTCGCCAATTCGGGCCTGCCGATCGTTGCGGCCAACGATCTGGGCGACGCGGCAAAGAAAATCGTCGCCGAGGTCAACAAGGCGGCGTGACGGAGAATTGCCTCTCCCTTCGGGGAGGCGGCAAGGCCTGCCGGCGGTGCCGGCGGGTCGCAATGGTGAGGGCGGCGATGTCGGACCCTCACCAGCCCGCGCCCTGACAGGCCGGGTCTTCCCGATCCTCCCCAAGGAAAGAGGGAAAGGGACTGCTGGTTGACGTTTACGTAAAGCGTAACTATGACGCAGTGCACAATTTTTGAGAGGAGCTTTAAAGCCCATGAAAATCCTCGTCCCCGTGAAGCGGGTGCTCGATTACAACGTCAAGCCGCGGGTGAAGGCCGACGGCACCGGCGTTGATCTTGCCAATGTGAAGATGTCGATGAACCCGTTCGACGAGATCGGCGTCGAAGAAGCGATTCGCCTGAAGGAAAAGGGCGTCGCGACCGAGATCGTCGCCGTGTCTGTCGGCCCGGCAAAGGCGCAGGAAACGCTGCGCACCGCGCTCGCGATGGGCGCCGACCGCGCGATCCTCGTGCAGACCGACGATGCCGTCGAACCGCTCGCGCTCGCGAAAATCTTCAAGGCGATCGCCGACGTCGAACAGCCGGGTCTGGTGATCCTGGGCAAGCAGGCGATCGACGACGACAACAACCAGACCGGCCAGATGCTCGCCGCGCTGACCGGCTGGGCGCAGGGCACCTTTGCCAGCGCGGTCAATGTCGATGGCGATCATGTCAATGTGACCCGCGAAGTCGACGGCGGCCTCGAAACGGTGAAGCTGAAGCTTCCCGCGATCGTCACCACCGACCTCCGTCTGAACGAGCCGCGTTACGCCTCGCTGCCGAACATCATGAAGGCGAAGTCGAAGCCGCTCGATACCAAGACCCCTGCCGACTACGGCGTCGACACCGCCCCGCGCGTGAAGGTGGTCAAGGTCAGCGAACCCGCCGCCCGCTCGGCCGGGATCAAGGTCGCCGACGTCGATGAACTGGTTGCCAAGCTCAAAGCGCTCGGCGTCCACAGCTAAGATATTCCACCCCCGTTCGCCCTGAGCTTGTCGAAGGGCCGTTCTTTTTCGGGAACGTCGAAAGAAAGGGCAGGGCTTCGACAGGCTCAGCCCGAACGGATTAGAGGGAAGTATAGATATGAAAACTCTGGTTTGGGTCGAACATGACGGCAAGGCCGTCAAGGACGCCACGCTCGCGGTGGTCACCGCCGCGTCGAAGCTCGGTGAAGTCCACCTCCTCGTCGCCGGGATCGGCGTCGATGCGGTCGCCAAGGAAGCCGCCGGTATCGCCGGCGTCGGCAAGGTGCATGTCGCGGACAACGCCGCCTTCGGTCACAATCTGCCCGAAAATGTCGCGCCGCTCGTTGCCGACCTGATGGGCAGCCACGACGCGTTCCTCGCGCCCGCGACGACCACCGGCAAGAATATCGCGCCGCGCGTCGCAGCCTTGCTCGACGTCATGCAGATTTCGGAAATCCTGTCGGTCGAGGGTCCGAAGACCTTCACCCGCCCGATCTATGCCGGCAACGCGATCGCGACCGTCGAATCGTCGGATGCCAAGCTGGTCCTGACCGTGCGCGGTACGGCGTTCGACAAGGCCGCGACCTCGGGCGGTTCGGGCACGGTCGAAGCTGTGGGCAGCGGCGGCGATGCCGGCATCTCGAGCTTCGTCGGCGCCGAAATCGCCAAATCGGAGCGTCCCGAGCTCACCTCGGCGAAGATCATCGTGTCGGGCGGCCGCGCGCTGGGCTCATCCGAGAAATATGAAGAGGTCATCGTGCCCCTCGCCGACAAGCTCGGCGCCGCGCTCGGTGCTTCGCGCGCCGCGGTCGATGCGGGCTATGTCCCCAACGACTATCAGGTCGGCCAGACCGGCAAGATCGTTGCGCCGCAGGTCTATTTCGCGATCGGCATCTCGGGCGCGATCCAGCATCTCGCGGGCATGAAGGATTCGAAGACGATCGTCGCGATCAACAAGGACGAGGACGCCCCGATCTTCCAGATCGCCGACTTCGGCCTCGTCGCCGATCTGTTCAACGCCGTTCCCGAACTGACCGGGAAGATCTAGGCGGCAGCCGTCATGGCCGGCGATCATCCCGGGGTGCCAGGCCTTGGCGACGCGCCGTTCAACGCCGGCGGGCGCCGGGCGACCCGGAACGACGAACATCACGAAGCGGTCGAGGGCGACGACGCCCTCGACCGCTCGTTGATTCTGGCGAGCGTTGCGCGCGACGCGCGGCTCGACAGGAAATTCCTGCTGCTGATCATTCTCGCGGCGATGATTGCGACGCTCGGCCTGCTGCAAAGCTCGACCGCGGTGGTGATCGGCGCGATGCTCGTGTCGCCGCTGATGGGCCCGATCATGGGGCTTGGCTTCGGTCTTGCGACGATCGAGAGCAATCTGATCAAGCGTTCACTGGTGACGCTCGCCGCGGGGATGGCGGTTGCGATTCTCGTCGCGATGCTGATCATCTGGCTGTCACCGATCAAGGACGTCACGCCTGAACTGCGCGCGCGGACCCAGCCGACCCTGCTCGACCTTGGCGTTGCGGTGGTCGGCGGAATCGCGGGCGTCTATGCGATCATGCGCAAGCTGTCGGGGGTGATGGTCGGGGTCGCGATCGCGACCGCGCTGGTGCCGCCGCTCTCGACCGTCGCCTTCGGGCTGGTCACCGGCCGGATGGATTTCGCGCTCGGCGCCGCGCTGCTCTTCCTGACCAACACGCTCGCCATCGCCTTCGCGGCGACGATCGTCGCGCGGCTCAATCATTTCGGTCCGTCGCTGACGCGTCAGCACACCGCGCTGCAGGTGACGGGCATCGTCGTCGCGCTCGGCGTCCTGTCGATCCCGCTCGCGCTGTCGCTCAACGGCATCGCGCGTGAGGTCCGCGCGCGCTCGATCGTGCAGTCCGAACTGAACCGCCTGCTCGGCGAGGGCGACCGGGTCGACAGCCTCAATGTGCGGATCGAGAATGACGAGGTCGCGGTCGACGGCGTCGTGCTCGTCGATCAATATGCATCGCGGCTCAACGACGAGCTCGCCGCCAAGGTGCGCCGCGAGCTCGACCGCGCCGCCCGCGTCAATGTCGTCCAGTTGCGCCAACAGACCAACGCTGCGGTGCAGTTCGAGGAACAGTTGAACCAGCGCATCGCGACACTCGAACAGCGCGACAACGACAGCCGCGTGATCCTTGCCGGGCTGACCGTCGGTGAACTGCTGCCGCGCGAGCGCGTGTTGGTCGACGGACAGGCACGCCGCGTGATCGTCCAGCGCGACCGCGAAGCCGAAGGCGAACAGGTTGCGGCCGCGATCGACCGCATCATCGCTTCGGTGCAGGCAGGACACCCGCAATGGCTGATCCAGAACGGAAGCCTGAGCGTGCCGGAGCCCGTGACCGCCGAATAGCCGCAGACCTATTCACGCGCTCTGCAGTTGACGCACAGCGGCGGACCCGGTGAGATGTCCCCGAACCGGCGATCATCGGCCGGACAGGGAGAACATGATGCGGGCAACGGCAATCGCCTTGGCGATCCTCTCGGCGGGGGCCGCGTTCACGCTCTCCGCGCCGCCCGCGCTGGCGCAAGCCGCACCGTCCGAAAAGCTCAGGATCGACAAGACGCGGATCGACGCGGTGCTCAAGGCAATGATCGCCGACGGCCGCGCTGCCGGCACCTCGGCGCTGATCTGGCAGGACGGACGCGAGGTCTATTTCGGTACCGCCGGCATGGCCGATCGCGGCGCGAAACGCCCGATGCGCCGAGACACGATCGCGCAAATCTATTCGATGACCAAGCCGGTGACCGGCGTCGCGCTGATGCAGCTTTGGGAGGCTGGCAAATTCCACCTCGACGACCCGCTGTCGAAATATCTCCCCGAATATGCGAACATGCGTGTCTATGCGGGCCAGGATGCCGCCAGCCAGCCGCGCTATGTGGCGGCGGAGCGGCCGATCACGGTGCGCGACATCCTGCGCCACACCGCGGGCTTTGCTTATGGCACCGGCCCGACACCCGCGCACGACGCCTATGTCGCCGCGGATCCGCTGGCGCTTTCCATCCCCCTCGCCGAAGCCAGCCGCCGGCTCGCGGGAGTCCCGCTGCTGTTTCAGCCGGGCACGCAGTGGGAATACAGCATCGCGGTCGACGTGCAGGCGGCGCTCGTCGAGAAGCTCTCGGGCCGGCCCTTCGCCGATTACGTCCGCGCGCATATCTTCGAGCCGCTGAAAATGACCGACACCGCGTGGCGCCAGCCCGATACGAAGCTGCCGCGCTTCGCGGCGATGAATGTGAAGAAGGACGGCAAGCTCGTCCAGCAGGCGGCCGCCGAAGCGCAGACGCTCAATTTCCGCGATAATGCATTGACTCCCGGCGGCTTCGGCCTCGCCTCGACGCTCGACGACTATCAGCGCTTTGCGCGCATGTTGGTGAACAAGGGCGAACTCGATGGCGTGCGCATCCTGAAACCTTCGACCGTGAAGCTGATGGCGACCGATCAGCTCGATCCCGCGATCGCCGCGCGCGCGTGGCTCCCCGGCAAGGGGGCGGTCGGTTTCGGCTTCGACTTCGCGGTCCGCAAATCGCCGCCGCAGACGCCCGAGGAAAATCGCGGCGCCACGGGAGAGTTTTTCTGGGACGGCATGGCCTCGACTCTCTTCTGGGTCGATCCCGCCAACAAGCTGACCGCGGTCTTCTTCGTCCAGACCATTCCCTACGACGGCACGCTCCACCGCGATTTCCGCGCCGCGGTCTATGGTCCGGGCTATAAGGGGCCAGCGGGCGATTGACCTGCCTGATCCTGCTTGTCTCCCGTCTTCCGAAGCTTATCATCGCGCCGATGAAACTCCGTCATGCCGTTCTGACCGCGGGCATTCTCTGGTCAAATCCCGGCGGGGCCCCCGCTGCCCTCGCAAACGAGCGTACGGGTGAAAATCGATGGGAAGTCGATTATGGGGCCAATTCGTGCCGGCTGATCCGGCATTTCGCGCATGCAGGAAAAACCTATCGCCTGGAAGTCAGCCAGAATCTGGCTTTCGGGGGCCAGGGTTGGGTCCTTTATGGCACGGCGCTCCCGGTCTACACGTCGGCGGCTTCGATCGAAATCGAACCCGGCCCTGAATCCCGCACCCTCCGTTTCAATATCCTGTCCTTTGTGAATCGCGAGAGCGAGGAAAAAGCGATCCGGTGGGAGGATACCGACGGTGTTCTTCTGGGCGCGCTGCGTGACGATCGGCCGTTGCGTATCACCGCCCCCGGGAGGCTCGATATCGCTATCGGGTTGCCCAAGGTTGGCGAGGCAATCAAGGCATTGGAAAAATGCGAGAATGACCTTGTCGCGAGCTGGGGTTTCGATGCCGCTCAGTTCCGCTCGCTGGCCGATCGGGCGCAGCCTTCGGGGAATCCGGGGCGGTGGGTCACCACCGACGATTATCCGCGTGCCGATGCCGCGAACCGGAACGAGGGCATGACCATGTTTCTGCTGA
>NZ_DASWTD010000369.1:0-4825 GCF_036402335.1 Sphingopyxis sp.
ACATGAAAACCGATCTTGACCATCTTCCCGGCAGCAAGCAGAACGACCTCGCGCGTATTGTCGAAATCCTTTTCGCCGAGTTCGAGGATGCGACCGCGCTGGCGACCCAGAAATGGAAGAAACAGGGACGCATCCTCAAGGTCATCCTCTACGGCAGCTATGCGCGCGGCGACTGGGTCGCCGATCCGGTTGGCGGCTATTACTCTGATTACGACATCCTCGTTGTCGTCAACGACGAGCGGCTGACTGATCCGGTCGACTATTGGTACAAGGCCGAGGACCGCTTCCTGCGCGATTACGGCGTCACCAAGAAGCTGTCGGCTCCCGTCGGCCTGATCGTCCACAGCCTGGTCGATGTGAACCAGCAGCTCTCGCGCGGACGGCCGTTCTTCATCGACATCGTGCGCGATGGGATTGTGCTTTACGAGCTCGGCACGCAAGCGTTCGACACGCCTAAGCCGCTGTCGGCCGAGGAGGCGAGGGAAGAGGCTCAGGCATACTTTGATCAGTGGTTTGCTGGTGCTAACGAGTTTCTCGACGGGGCAAAGTATTTCATTTCTCAAGGATACAATAATCGCGCGGCCTTCCTCCTTCATCAGGCGACCGAGCATTTCTATCATACGGTGCTGCACGTCCTGACGCTCTACTCGCCGAAATCGCACAAGATCAACTTCCTCCGCGACAAGTCCGAGGACATCGCCCGCGACCTGATCCCGATCTGGCCGCGCGACAGCAAGTTCGGCCGGCGCTGCTTCGAGCTGTTGCAGCAGGCCTATGTCAACGCGCGCTACTCGCCGCACTACAAGATCACCGGTCCCGAGCTCGAATGGCTCCTCGAGCGCATCGAGCTCATGCAGGCCGAGGTGAAGGCGATTGCCGAGAAGCGGTTGGCGGAGGGTGTTGGTTCGTGACGGACGTTGCCGAGTCGTCGGGCGCGACGCCCGATCGCAAGATCGCTCTCTTGATCGACGCCGACAACGTCTCGCACGCCAAGATCGGCGCGATGCTCGCCGAGCTCTCGAAATATGGCACCGCGAACATCCGCCGCGCCTACGGCAACTGGGCTGCCGACGGCCTCAAGGGTTGGAAGGACAAGCTCCACGACTTCGCGATCCGGCCGATCCAGCAGTTCGACTATTCGCAGGGCAAGAACGCGACCGACATCGCCCTCGTCATCGATGCGATGGAACTGCTCTACACGCAAAAGCTCGACGCCTTCTGCCTCGCGTCGAGCGACGCTGATTTCACGCCGCTGGTCATGCAGCTGAAGGCGAATGGCCACGAGGTCTACGGCTTCGGGGAACGCAAGACGCCGAGCCCTTTCGTCAACGCCTGCACCACCTTCCTTTATCTCGACAGCCTCGACGGAGAGCCCGAGGATGCGGCCGCCGTCGCGACTTCCGCCGTCCCGGCTGCCAAGGCCAAGCCGGCAGCGCGTACCAAGGCAGCGCCGTCCGCCAAGGCAGCGGGCAAGGCGCTGGCGATGGACACGAAGCTCGTCACGACCCTGCGCGGCGGTGTCGAGGCCGCTGCGCGCGACGATGGCTGGGCCTTGATGTCCGCTGCCGGCAGCGCCGTGAAACGCCAGGCGCCGATCGAGCCGCGCAACTACGGCGCCAAGAATTTCCCGGCGCTGTTCGCGGCGACCGGCCTCTTCGAGATCGTGAAGGGCGCCGACGGCCAATCCTATGTCGCCGACAAGCGGAACAAGGACCGGGCGAAGGCGCCGGGCGAATAATCGCCATGGCATCGCGCGGGCTCGTTTAGGGCTGGTCGCGTTCATGCCAAAATGGACATTTTTGTTGTGGGCCGCTGATCGCGAGCTGCGCCAAAAACTTGCTTGTCTTTCGCATGTTATGGTCCGCCCCGCGGATTGCGCCGAAAACGGCCGAACCTTGGCAGGATAGCGGGGTTGACAGCGCGGTGATGCTCGATTGCTATGCCGACATCTTGGGGGAGGGGTATCATGACGGTAACGCGTTCGGGGATCGCCGCGCTCTTGGCCGCGTCCATGCCGCTGGCGGGTTGCACGACCTTGAAGGTCAATCCCGCGACGAGTGACCCGGCCTCGCGCCAGGGGATCGCCTATTTCCTGCCCTTCTCGCAGTTCGAGACCAAGGTGACCTGGGCGGCAAGCTGCGACGAGACCGACAAGGAACTATCGCTGACGCCGAAAATCGAGGCGACGGCGAAAAACGGTCCAGACCCCGCGGCGCTCTACGTGATCGGCTATGCCTCGCTGTCGTCCTTTACCAAGACGAGCTCGGTCAAGGTCACCTTCTATGACTCGGGGGCCATCAAGTCGATCAACGCCGAGGCTGACGACCGGACCGCGGAAATATTGACCAAGACGATCTCGGCCGTCGGCAAGGTCGCGAAGCTCGTCGCCACCGCGGGCTCCGACAAGGCGCTTTGCTCGGCGGACCTCGTGCAAAAGCTATCGGACGCCGATGCGGCGAAAAAGGAAGTCGATCGGCTTACCGCGCTCCTTGCCAAGCATACGCGCGACCTCGACGCGTCGAGCGCACGCGTGACCCGCGCCGGCGCCGCGATCAGCCGCTCGCTTCGGCAGTCGCACGACACCGCGATCTCCAACGTCGTCGCCACGCAGATCGACCTCGACAGCGCGAAGGGGCTCCTCGAGGAGCGCACCAAGGCGGTGAGCCACGCGTCGACCGTCGTGTTCCCCGAGGCCAGCTCGGTCATCGCCTCGACCAAGGGGATCGAGATCCCCGCGGCCACCCTCGCGAAATGGGTAGCGCGCAAGGTAGACGCGGCGGGCAAGCCCATCGAGACCGACGACCAGTTCAAGACGCGCGTCGAGGGCCTCGCGGCGCAGGCCGCGACTTGGTTCGAGCTCAAGTCGACGACGGCGCTCATCGACCCGGTGAAGGCGAGGGCGGTCGCCGCCTCCGGAAAGCCCGGCGACACCGCTCTCGTGGATTCCGGCGACCCGGGTCCGGAGGCGGGCATTCGTTACCGCGTCGGCGTCCCGGCGATTCTCCAGGCTTGCAAGGGTGGGCCCTGCACGAAGGTGGGCATCGAGCAAGGCAAGCCCTTCAAGTCCTTGCCGGTCACGCTGCTCAACCGCGACACCACTTTCTTCCTGCCCTTTCACAGCAAGGCGTTCACCAACGGCGCCCTCTCGGCCACCTTCGCCGAGAGCGGCGTGCTCACCAGTGCCGGCTACGAGCAAAAGAAGGCCGCGGGCGAGGCCGTTGCCGGCGTGCTCGACGCGCTCGCCGCCGAGGTCTCGACCGTCGTCGAGGCCGACCGCGCCAACTCCAAGTCGAAGCTCGAAAAGCTCGAGGAAGAGATCAAGCTCGCCAAGGCGGAGAAGGACCTCGCCGATGCCAAGGCCGCGCTCGACGAGTCGGGAAACGACGTCAACGAAGACGCGATCGCCGCGCTCGCGGCGGACACGGCGCTCAAGCAGGCGCAGCTCGCCAACATCAATGCCGACATCGCCGTTCGCGAAGCAGAGGCCAAGCTGGCCGAGGCCGGGTCGGGGAACTGACCATGCGCCGTAGCGCGCGACTCGCTCTCGATGCGAGTATCAGGAAGCGCGACCTGCGCTTCGTCCTGCGCTCGCCCCCGGTCGAGCCGACGTCGCCTTCTCCCGACCTCGAGCCGCGGTTCGAGACCTTTGGCCTCGATGCTCCGCCCCCGAGGGCGAGCTGGATCGGCCGCGCCGAGCTCGCCCCCGTCTCGCAGCAACTTCCCTTCGCGACCTGCCTCGCCCACGCGCTCTGCCGCCTCCAGGAAACCCTGCTCCGCCTCCGCTCGGCGTTCCAGCCGCTCGATGCCGACATGTTCCACCAGTGCGTCGCCGGCCTCAATTGCAGGTCGGGGCAGCCCCGGCCAACGACCCATGTCACCCTTCTTCGCGACGCCGGCGCGCCGGCGAACGCCGGGGCCTTCAAGCCCGACGATCCTTGCCCGGCCCCGCTTCCCGCGCCCTCGCGCTGCGTTCGCGCCGAGCTCGTGGCGGACACGGACGATGCCAAGATGACGATAGCCCGCCACGCTCCAGTCGTTGCCACCATGGCAGCCGAGGCACGCTTCGCCCGGGTGAAGGACTTCTCGATCTACCGGGACGGCGGCGGTGAAGCCGACCTCAACCACGCGCTGCTTCTCGTCGGCTACGACGACGAACTCGGGTGCTGGGAAGTGCAGAACAGCTTCGGCACCGGCTGGGGGAGGGGCGGCCTTGGCCGGATCGCCTACGGTGAATGCAACATCCTCGGTGGTCCGTCGAACCCGGCGTTCAAGCTCTACTAGCCGACCGGGGTATGGCGCCGGGCCGAGCGGTTGCCTGCTTGCCCCGGCGTGCCGCCCGCTTAATCGGCGCGCATGGCACTGAATAGGTCGGGCTGCCTGGGAGCCGCGAGCACCGCGCGCGCCTCGATCGCCGCTCCCACCGCTTGCCGGTAGTGGACGGTGCGGCACCGCTCGGCTTCCTCGAACCCGACCGGTGCCCATTCCTCGCCCGGGTAACAACTGTCGTAGATCGCGCGCGCGGCAGCGCGCAGCTGCACGTCGTGCTGCAATGCTCGTCTCCGTCGATGTCGAATCGCCGCCTGGCGGCTCGAGCAACGATAAGAACATAAGAAGAACAAGATCGCAAGACCACCGGGGGTCGAATTTGCCCGGTGGCGTTTTCGACCCTGCCGCTGCCGCCTTTCACCTCCCATCAACCGGGGCGCCAGGCGGCGCGGCGGCGCGCCGCGCATCGAGGAGATGTTCGATGACAACTATGCCCGAGGGCGATGCGAACGCCCGGGCCGCGCTCGCGCGCCGCGGCTCGCCCTTTCTAAGTCCCGAC
>NZ_DASWTD010000370.1:0-4773 GCF_036402335.1 Sphingopyxis sp.
GGCTGCCGCCCAGGACAAGCCGAAAAAGGAAAAGAAGAAGGAAGAACCCAAAGGGGGTGGGATTTCGGTCAGCAAGGGTTTTATGCCCGCGGCCAAAAAACTGGAAGATGCGCTGAAAGCCAAGGATGCAGCGGCGACGCAGGCGGCATTCACCGAAGGGCAGGCATCGGCGACGACCCCGGACGACAAATATCTCCTTGGCTTCTACCAGCTCCAGCTCGGTATCTTGAACAAGGATCAGACCGCGCAGGCGCAGGGCCTCGACGCCATGCTCGAAACGGGCAAGACCCCGGCCGAGAACCAGGCTGTCTATAATTTCTATTCGGGCAATTTCGCCTATGGCGCAAAGGATTATGCAAAGGCGATCCAGCGGCTCGAAGCGGCAAAGGCCGCCGGTTCGACCGAAGCAGGCCTCGCCCCGATGCTGATGGACAGCTATTTGAACGGCGGTCAGATCGACAAGGGCTGGGAAATCGCGAAGGCCGGGATCGACGCTGCACGCGCTGCGGGCACCAAGCCGTCCGAAGAACTGTATGTGCGTCCGGCGCAGGCCTTCCAGAAGGCGAATCGCACGAATGAGATGCTCGACGTCCTCGCCATGCGCGTTCAGGATTATCCGACCCCGGCGACGTGGCGCAACACCCTGTACATCCTGTTGCAGCAGTCGGCGGGCGACAAGGATCTCACGCTCGATACGCTGCGCCTGATGCGCGCGACCAATTCGATGACCCAGCGTCCCGAATATCTGGAATATGCGGCGCTGGCAACCGAAGCGGGCTATCCGGGTGAAGTCGTCGCGGTGATCAAGCATGGACAGGACAGCGGGGCGATTCCCAAGGGCGATGCCCATTTCGGAAGCATTCTCGAATCGCAGAGCCCCCGCGCCGCGACCGATGCCGCCGCGGTGGCGGCCGATGCCAGCAAGCCTGCGACCCTCAGCAACCCTAAGGCCGCGCGGGCAACTGCCGACGCGCTCGTCGGCAATGGCGATCTCGCAAAGGCCATCCCGCTGTACGAAGCGGCGCTGAAGGCGGCCCCGACCGACAGCCTGATCCAGTACCGCCTCGGTGTCGCGCAGGCGCTTGCGGGGCAGGGCGATGCCGCGGTCGCGAGCTTTGCCAAGGTGCAGGGCAATCGCCAGCGGCTGGCGCAGCTCTGGTCGATCCGCGCCAAGGCCGGTGCCACCCCCGCGGCTCCCACTGCGGCTGCGACGCCGACGACCGGCAGCTAGGCCTTCAGCCTCGAATAGAAAGGGCGCCGTTCCTGTTTGGAGCGGCGCCCTTTTTCGTTGCAGGTAATGTCAGGGTTCGACCGGAATGCCCGCCAGTTGCTTCGCGGTACGAATCGTCAGCGAGGTCTTCACGCTGGTGACATTGGGCGCCGAGGTCAGGTGCGCGGTCAGGAAGGACTGGAAGCTCTGGAGGTCGCGCGCGACGACCTTGAGCAGGAAGTCGATCTCGCCGTTGAGCATATAGCATTCGCGCACTTCGGCGAGGCCGCCGACATAATCCTCGAACGCCTTGAGGTCGGATTCGGCCTGGCTGCGCAGGCTGACCATCGCAAAAACGGTGATTCCATAGCCCAGCTTCGCCGCGTCGAGATCGGCATGATAGGACCGGATGACACCCGATTCCTCCAGCGCGCGGACGCGGCGCAGGCACGGCGGAGCGGTCAGCCCGACCATTTGCGCCAGTTCGACATTCGTCATCCGCCCGTTTTTCTGCAGCTCGCCCAATATCTGCAAATCAATCTGATCGAATTTCTGACTAGCCATCGTTGAAACATCCGCTTTCCAAAACTGCGCTGACCATAATATTATTTCAGGCGATTGCAATTGTCCCACAATGTGACGCGGATGGTTAAGGCACTTTCATGACCGGATGATTCACGCTAGCCGGTAAGTATATTGTAACCAACGATAGAGGGTGTGGGGCTGGCTTCGCGTGACTGCTGACTCGATGATCGCGACCATCTTGCGCCAGGCGCCTGCGGACCGTCGCGCGAGTATCGCGGCGTGGCGGCAGCTCTCCGATATTCTGGCCCAGCGTGGCAATCAACTGGCCGATGACGATATTCGTCGCAGCCTGCATGCACTCGCCGTGTTGCGGCAACGCGTCCCCGAATCGGTCCGCCGCGACTGTGCGCGGGCGATCGCGCGGCATGGCCGCTTTGCGCCGCTCGTCGCGTTTTACGCCAATGATGTCCCCGCGGTTTCGGCGATCATGCTGCGCGATGCGCGCCTGTCCGAGGCCGACTGGCTGGCGCTGCTCCCCGCGACGAGCGCGATGGCGCGATCGGTGCTGGCCGGGCGCTCCGACCTGCCGGAGAGTGTCTGGCGCGCGCTGGCCAGCCTCGGCAGCGCTTCGGTTGCACTGCCGCAGCCCGTGATCGAAGCGGCGCAGGAGACGCCCGAACCGCCGGTCGAAACCGAAGCCGTCACGGGCATCGACAGCAATCCGAGCCAGATCAGCGAACTGGTCCGCCGGATCGACAAATATCAGTCGACGCGCGGGCAGCCCGCCGCCGAGCGCGCGCCGCGCGCGGCCTTTCTGTTCGAAACCGGTCCCGACGGCGTGATTCACTGGGTCGATGGCGTCACGCGCGGCGCCGTGATCGGCCTGTCCATCGCCGACGCGGCCTTTGGCGGCGAGCCCGGAACCGATGGCATTGCCGCGGGTGCCTTTCGCCAGCGCGCCGAGATCATCAACGCGCGGATGATCCTCGAAGGAACGCCCGCCGATGCCGGCGAATGGCGCTTTTCGGCCTTGCCATGGTTCGACCCGGCGACGGGGCAGTTTCGTGGCTATCGCGCCAGCGCGCGCCGCCCGAACCGCAACGAGACGCCTTATGGCCGTCCTGCACCTGAAGATTCGGGCGATTCGATCCGCCAGCTGATCCACGAGTTGCGCAGCCCGTTGAACGCGATTTCGGGTTTCGCACAGATTATCTCGGGGCAGATGTTCGGGCCGGTCAGCCACGGCTATCGCGCTATGGCCGAAACGATCGTCGCCGACGCCGCGACGGTGCAGTCAATCATCGACGATCTGGAAACCGCGGCGCGAAGCGGCTCTGCGCCTGCCGGCGAGCCGGCGGACGAGGTGGTCGATCTCGGCGCGGTGGTGACGCAGGTCGAAGGAGATCTCGCGGCGCTGCTCGGCGAGCGGCGCATCGATCTCAGCATTTCGCGAGTCGGCGGGCCGTTCCTGGGCCTTGCGGGCGATGCCAATGCGCGGCGGATGGTCGGCCGCCTGCTTACCGCGCTGGTCGATATATCCGAACCGGGCGCGATTCTTGTCGGACAGCTCGTCACCGAATCGCGGCACGACGACATGTTGCAACTTCGCATCGTCCGTCCGGCCACGATCCGCTTCGCAACCGCCGCAGACCTCCTTGATCCGGGGTTCAGCCCCGAAGGAGAGGCGCCGGGAGCAGCGGTTCTGAGCCTCGGTTTTTCGCTGCGGCTGGTCGACAGCCTTGCGCGCGGAACCGGCGGTCGGCTCGATATCGGGCATAACGCCTTGACCTTGCACCTGCCCTCCGCCAACTCGAAGGCCGAGGTCGGACTGGAAGCCCAGCAAGGCGAATAGCCGGGGGTGGCCAGATATTTTCCGGGGCGAAGGGGGGCGTGGTGCAGCCTGCGGGCAGTTTCTTTGCATATCCGGCTGCGCCGGACCTGATCGCACTGGAGGCGGACGAGAACCCGCGTTTCTGGGTCACGATCGATACCGAAGAGGATTTCGACTGGGAGGCGCCGTTCACGCGCAGCGACTACCGGCTCGCCTCGGTTCCCGCGCTCGCCGAATGTCAGGACTATTTCGGGCGCGCCGGGGTGCGGCCGATCTACCTTGTCGACTGGCCCATCGTCGCCGATGACCGCGCGGTCGAAATCCTCGGCGCGGCGCAGGATGCCGGCGGCTGCGAGATCGGCGCGCAGCTTCACCCGTGGGTGACCCCCCCGCACGACGAGGAAGTGAACGAGCGTAACAGCTATACGGGGAACCTCTCCGCCGGATTGCAGCGCGCCAAGATGACCGCGTTGCGCGACGCGATCCGCGACCGTTTCGGCGTCGCGCCGACGGCCTATCGTGCCGGACGCTATGGCCTGGGTCCGGAAACCGCGGCGATGCTCGTCGATCTCGGTTTCCGCTGCGACACCTCGGTCCGGTCGGGTTTCGATTATCGTGCCGGGCACGGGCCCAATTATCGCGACGCGCCCCTGCATCCCTGGTGGGTCCGCACCGGACAAGGTGCGATCCTCGAGATGCCGGTGACGACGGTGTTCGGCGGCCTGTTCGGGCGCGCGGGCCGCTGGCTCTATCATCGCACCTCGTCGAACAGCCATGCGGCGCTCGCGCGGCTGGGCCTCGCCGAGCGGATCGCGCTCACGCCCGAGGGTATTCCGGCGGATCGTGCGTGCGCGGCGATCGATATCGCGATCGACCTGCGCCTGCCGGTGCTGAACTTTTCCTTCCATTCGCCCTCGCTGCAGCCGGGCAACACGCCCTATGTCCGCAGCCTTGCCGATCTCGACCTGTTCTATCGCTGGTGGGATGTCGTCCTGGATCATCTCGCCCGCCGCGGAATCGCGCCGACGACGACGGCGGAGATCGTCGCCATGGCGGAGCGCAAGGCCGCGCGTTGAGCGTTGGCGCTTGCCAATGCCGCGCAGCGTCCGCTATCGCCCGCACACCCCGCCGGGTTTCAAAGGGGGGGCCTGTAGCTCAACGGTTAGAGCTGGCCGCTCATAACGGCTAGGTTGCGGGTTCGAGTCCT
>NZ_DASWTD010000371.1:0-4885 GCF_036402335.1 Sphingopyxis sp.
CAAAAGGACCCGGCGACATTCTCGCACTCCTCGGGGGATCTCATGCATCAGCTTCGTACCGTCCGTTCACGCATCCTGCTCGGCACCTGCCTCTCGCTGGCCGCCGCGCTTCCCACCGCCGCGCAGGCCGGCGACCTGACCGGTACGGTCACCGACGCCACCGACACGCGTGCGCTGCAGGGCGCGCAGCTCCGTATCGTCGAACTCAACCGCGTTGCGGAAGCCGATCGCGACGGCAGCTTCCGCTTCAGCAACCTCCCGGCCGGCACCTATACGATCGAAGCCCGTTATGTCGGTGCCGAACCGCGCACGATGACCGTCGAAATCCCCCAGTCGGGCAATGCGACGGTAAAGATCGTCCTCGGCACCGACGGCTCGATCCTCGTGCTCGGCCAGTCGGCCAACCAGGCGAGCGCGCTGTCTCGGCAAAAAGCTGCGGACGGCATCGAAAGCGTGCTGACGCGCGACGCAGTCGGCCAGTTCCCCGACCAGAATGTCGCTGAATCGTTGCGCCGTCTTCCCGGCGTCAACATCCTCAACGACCAAGGCGAAGGCCGCTTCGTCTCGGTCCGCGGCCTTGACCCCGAACTCAACGCGACGTCGGTCAATGGCGTCCGCCTGCCCGCCCCCGAAAGCGACGTCCGATCGGTCGCGCTCGACGTGATTTCGAGCGACAGCATCGAATCGATCGAGGTCAAGAAGTCGCTGACCCCTGACATGGACGCCGATACGATCGGCGCGTCGATCGAAATCCACACGACCAGCGCCTTCGAACGCCGCAAGAATCTGCTCACCGCGAAGATCGAGGGCAGCTACAATGATTATTCGGAAAAGCTGACGCCGAAAGGCAGCATCGATTTCGCACAGCGCCTGTCCGACGATGTCGGCGTGTCGGGCGGCATTTCCTATTATCAGCGCAAGTTCGAAACCGACAATGTCGAATCCGATGGCTGGAATCTGACCGACGGCGGCCTGCTCACGACCGAAGAGATCAATTATCGCGACTATGACGTCGAACGGAAACGCCTCTCGGCCAACCTGAACTTCGACTTCCGTGTCGGTTCGTCGACGAAGCTTTATGCTCGCGGCATCTATAGCCAGTTCGACGATCAGGAATATCGCCGCGAGACGAGCTTCAAGCTCGAAGACGCGGGCGAGGTTTCGGGCAGCGGCGCGAATGTCGTCTATAGCGACGAGGACGGCGAGCTTTCGGTCCAGCGTTCGCTGAAGGACCGTTTCGAGCGCCAGCGCATCCGCAGCATCGTTCTGGGCGGCGAAACCAACAGCGACGGCTGGCTGGCCAAATATTCGGTCAGCTATGCCAAGTCGACCGAACGCGAGAATGGTTCGATCGACCCCGCCAATTTCGAGCGGACCTTCGAAAACGAGGGCTTGGAACTCGGTCTCGATTTCGCCGACCCGCGCAAGCCGCTCTATACTGTTGGGGGTAGCGCCGGCGCGATCGCCGATTTCTCCGACCCGTCGCAATATGAACTCGACAGCGTGCAGGTTACCGGGCTCTCGGACTCGCGCGACGAGGAATGGGGCGCCAAGCTCGACCTCGGCCGCGAATTTGCGATGAACAATGGCACCTTCACGGTTCAGGCCGGCGCCAAGGGCCGCTGGCGCGACAAGAGCTACAACCTCGAAACCCAATATTGGGAAATGGACGGGCTGACGATGACCGACTTCGTCGGCCAGCAGACCTATCGCATCGCCGACATCTCGCCGGTGCTCGACAAGCGCGGCGTGCGCGCCTTCTTCAACGCCAACCGCGCCGATTTCGAACTCAACGAGCTCGATTCATTGTTCGATTCGGCGGTCGAGGATTATTCGGTGAGCGAGGATGTCGCGGCGGGCTACCTGCTCGGCCGCTGGGACAGCGACACGCTCCGCGTGATTGGCGGCGTCCGCTATGAGCACACGAAGAACGACATTCGCGCCAATACGGTGACGCTGATCGAGGAAGGCGGCGACCTGCCCGACGGGTCGGAGGCCGATGAGGATACCGTCATCAGCGTCCCCAACCAGTTCAAGCGGAGCTATGGCGACTGGCTGCCGAGCCTGACGGTCCGCTGGGAACCGCAGCAAAATCTCGTCCTGCGCGCCGCGGGTTACAAGAGCCTCGTTCGTCCCAAGCTGTCGAAACTCGCGCCACGCTTCACCATCGAGCAGAATGACGACAATGAGCGCGAGGGCGAGTTCGGCAACCCCGACCTCAAGCCTTACGAAGCCTGGAACTTCGACGCCGGGGTCGAATATTATCTGCCGAACAACGGCGCGCTGTCGGCTGGCGTCTTCTACAAGGATGTGAAGAATTTCATCGTCGACACCAATCTGGAAGACGCCGGCGAATATAATGGCATCGCCTATGACGAAGCGACGATCCCGATCAACGGCGACACCGCCAAGATCTGGGGCGTTGAGCTCAGCTACACGCAGGCGCTACGCTTCCTGCCCTCGCCGCTCGACGTCTTCCTGGTGAACGCGAACTACACCTACACCGATGCGACCGGGACTGTGCCGACGGACGGCGACATTACCGACCTGCGCAAGATCACCCTGCCCGCTGCCGCCAAGCACACGTTCAACGCGGCGCTGGGTTATGAAAAAGGTCCGGTCTCGCTGCGCCTCGCGGGCACCTATCGCTCGAAATATCTCGACGAACTGGGCGACACCGCGGAAGAAGACCGGATCATCGACAATCATTTCCAACTCGATCTTTCGGCCAAATTTGATGTCACCAAGCAGGTTCAGGTCTTCTATGAATGGGTGAACATCAACAACGCGAAATATTATGCTTACAACAATGTCGGCGCCCGCCAGAATCTGCTGCAGTTCGAGCAGTATAAGTGGACGATGAAGTTCGGCGCGCGGGTGAAGTTCTGATGCGGCATCCCATTGCCCTGCTGCCGTTGGTGGCGGCAGGGTTGGTGCTCGGCGGCGGCATCGCGCCCGCCGCCGCGGAACCCGCGACCGGCAGCTTTCCCATCGTCACGCAGACGGAGGATGGCGCGCCTATCCCCCGCTCTGCCGGTCTTCCCTACGCGCCCAGAAACCTTCCCGACCGCATAATTCTCACGCCCGGGGCCGACCCGGCGCGCGAAATGGCGGTCACCTTTCGCACCGACACCGCGCAGGCCGAGTCCCAGGCCCAGCTCGCGGTGTCGGTCGACGGGCCGACGCTCGAGGAAAAGGCGACGCTCGTCACCGGCAAGGCGATGCCACTCGACAGCAGCTATGGCCCCGCGCTCTATCACCAGGTCCGCTTCACCGGTCTCGCGCCCGACACCGTCTATACCTACCGCGTGAAGGGCGCGGCGGGCTGGAGCGAATGGTATCAGTTCCGCACCGCCGCCGCGGAGGCCAAGCCGTTCCGCTTCCTCTACCTCGGCGATATCCAGAACGGCATATTGACCTATGCCAGCCGCGTGATCCGGCAGGCGTTCCACGCCAATGGCGACATCCGCCTCGTCGTTCACGCCGGCGATCTCGTCGGCCAGCGCGACGACCTCGACCATGACGACGAATGGGGCGAGTGGAACCAGGCAGGCGGCTATAATTATGCAATCGTCCCGCAGGTGCCCGCGACGGGCAACCATGAATATGTCGATGTGCTGAAGCCCGATGGTACCGAAAGCCGCAGGCTCGGTCCCTATTGGCCTGCGCAGTTCGCTCTGCCGTCGAACGGCGCCGATCCGGTCAAGGCGACCACCTATTACACCGATTATCAGGGTGTCCGTTTCATCGTCCTCGACGGAACCGCCGCGATCGATCTCGGGTCGATGAAGGCGCAGACCGACTGGCTCGACGCGACGCTCGCGGCGTCGAAGGCGAACTGGAACGTCGTCCTCTTTCACCAGCCGGTCTTTACCTGCGCGCGCCCGAACGATACCGCCGAGATCAAGGCGGCGTGGAAGCCGGTGTTCGACAAGCGCAAGGTCGATCTGGTGCTGCAGGGCCACGATCATTGTTACAGCCGGCTGACCTCCGAAGCCGGCCGCGAAGCGAGCGCGACAGCGCGCGCCGGCGGCGCTCTGCAAGGGCCGGTCTATCTGGTGTCGGTGACGGGGTCGAAGATGTACCGCCTCAACGACCGCGCGCCGAACCAGCCCGACAAGATCGCCGAGGCGACCGAACTCTACCAGATCGTCGACGTCGAACCGAAGCGGCTCCGGTTCCGCACCTATACGGCATCGGGCAAGCTCTATGACGGCTTCGACCTCGACCGCACCGAGGGCGGCAATCGCCTGACCGAAATCGACGAACCGACGATCGCGGCGCGGACCTGCGCTGGCGACGTCGGCCCCGACGGCGGCCGTTGCGTCGCATCGGGTAAATAAGAGAACAAGGGGTTGATATGATGGACCGGATTTCGAAATTGCTTGCCGTATCCGCGCTTGCCGTGACCGTCACGGGTTGCGCCGCAAGCGAACCCGTATTTACCGGCCTGCCGCCGGTGCAGGTCACCGCGAGCGGCGAGACCGCGCCGGTCGGCACGGGCAAGGCTGACGCCGCCGACGATCCGGCGATCTGGATCGATCCCGCCAACCCGAACCGCGCGCTGATCGTCGCGACCGACAAGAAGGCGGGGTTGCACATCTATGACCTGACGGGGAAGGACATCGCCTTCACGCAGGCGGGCCTCGTCAACAATGTCGATGTCGCGGGCAACATCATCGTCGCGAGCGACCGCAACGACGGGGTGAACGCGCATCTCGCGGTCTTCCGCCTCGACGCCGACAAGCCGGCGATCGTCGCGCTCGGCCGTGCCGCCGCCGGGACCGGCGAAGCCTATGGCCTCTGCCTCAAAAAGACCGCGCCGGGCGCACCGCTCACCGCCGCGCTGATCGTCAAGGACGGCACGGTACGCGTCGGGACGCTC
>NZ_DASWTD010000372.1:0-7689 GCF_036402335.1 Sphingopyxis sp.
GAAATTCGGGACGCAGTTCTTCCGCTATTTCGTCCACGCCAACCCCGACTGGCAATTGTCCGAATTCAACCTCGACCGCGACTATGCACTCGCCAGAGCGCGCGTCGGCGGCGATCTCGATGCCGACCGGACCGACCTCGCTCCCTTCTTCAAGCGCGGCGGCAAGCTGATCCTCTATCATGGCTGGAACGATGCCGGGATTCCGGCTCAGAATACGGTCGATTATTACGAGCGTGTGGTCGCGGCCAACCCGCGTGCGGCGGCGACCTCGGTTCGCCTGTTCATGGTGCCCGGCATGTCGCATTGCCTTGCGGGGCCGGGCCCGAACAACTTCGATCCGCTGACGCCGCTCGACGGCTGGCGGCAGGGCGGCGCAGCGCCCGAACGGATCGTCGCGACCAAATATGACAACGACCTGTTCGCCTATATCGGGCTTCCGGCGAAAGCCGGCCGGACGCGGCCGCTCTGCGCCTTCCCGAAGGTCGCGAAATGGGACGGCAAGGGATCGACCGAGGACGCGGCGAGCTTCGTTTGCGAGGCGCCCGGGAAATGACCAGCCATGTCAAAGGCGCCGGCGAGCCGCCGCTGATCGACCATACGATCGGCGCGGCGCTGGCGCTTGCCGCCGAACGCTGGGGTGATCGCGATGCGCTCGTCTCGGTCGGGCAGGGGATCCGGTGGAGTTTTACCGAACTGCTCGAACGGTCCGATGCCTTCGCCGCCGGTCTGCTCGCGCTCGGGCTCAACCCCGGCGACCGGATCGGCATCTGGGCGCCCAATTGCGCCGAATGGACGCTGACCCAGTTCGCCGCGGCGCGCGCGGGGCTGATCCTCGTCACGATCAACCCCGCCTATCGCCTGTCCGAGGTCGAATATACGATTAACAAGGTCGGGCTGTCGGCGCTCGTCGCCGCGACGAGCTTCAAGACCAGCGACTATCCCGCAATGATCGAGGAGATCGCTCCCGAAGTCGCTGCAAGCGCGCCGGGCGAGCTTTACGCCGCGCGGCTGCCGGCGCTGCGCTCGCTGATCCTGATCGGCGAGCAAGCGCGTTCCGGCTGGCTGCGTTTCGACGATGTGGCAAGGCAGGGCACCGACGCTGGCCGCCAGCGCCTCGCCGAGATCGCCCCGACGCTCGATTCGAACGACGCGATCAACATCCAGTTCACCAGCGGCACCACCGGCCTGCCCAAGGGTGCAACGCTCAGCCATCGCAATATCCTCAACAACGGCTATTTCGTTGGCCGGACGCAGGTGCTCGGCGAAGGCGACCGCATCTGCATCCCGGTGCCGCTCTATCACTGCTTCGGCATGGTGATGGGCAACCTCGCCAGCATCACGCACGGCGCGGCGATGATCTATCCGTCCGAGGGCTTCGACCCCGAGGCGGTGCTGCGTGCGGTCGAGGCCGAACGCTGCACGGCGCTCTACGGCGTGCCGACGATGTTCATCGCGGTGCTTGCGCATCCGCGCTTCGACGACTTCGACATGTCGTCGCTGCGCACCGGCTGCATGGCGGGCGCGATCTGCCCCGAACCGCTGATGCGGCAGGTGGTCGACCGGCTGAACATGCGCGACGTGACGATCGCCTATGGCATGACCGAAACCAGCCCGGTCAGTTTCCAGACCGCGCCCGACGACCCGTTCGAACGCCGTGTCGGCTCGATCGGCCGCGTCCAGCCGCATCTCGAATGCAAGATCGTCGATACCGACGGCAATATCGTGCCGTCGGGCGAACCCGGCGAGCTTTGCACGCGCGGCTATTCGGTGATGATCGGCTATTGGGACGAGCCGCAGCGCACGGCGGAATCGATCGACGAGGACGGCTGGATGCATTCGGGCGATCTCGCGACGATCGACCCGCAAGGCTATGGCAATATCGTCGGGCGCCTCAAGGATATGGTGATCCGCGGCGGCGAGAATATCTACCCGCGCGAGGTCGAGGATTATCTCTATCGCCATCCCGCGGTCGAGGATGTCGCGGTGGTCGGCATCCCCGACGAGCGCATGGGCGAAGAGCTGTGCGCGTGGGTGCGGCTCAAGCCCGATGCCAGTGCCGATGCCGAAGCGATACGCGAATTCTGCCGCGGGCAGATCGCCCACTATAAAGTCCCGCGCTACGTGCGTATCGTCGATGAATTCCCCACGACGGTGACGGGGAAGGTTCAGAAATATCTGATCAGAGAAGCGATGGTCGCCGATCTCGAAAAGGAAGAAGCACAATGAAAACTGCCATGTTTGTTGCGGCGCTGATGGCCGCCGCTCCCGCCCTCGCGCAGGGCACCGCCGAGCCGGCGCCGGCCGCTGCTCCGGCGCCCGCTGCCGCTGCGCCCGCCAGCGACGCGAAGTTCAACCTCGACACCCCGCTGCAGGACATCGTCGCCGACGAGAAAGGCAAGGCGGTGATCGAAAAGCACTTCCCCGGCATGATCGCGCTGCCCGAATATGAGATGTTCAAGGCGATCAGCCTGACGCAGCTCCAGCCCTATTCGAACGGCAAGATCACCGACGAGATGCTGGCCGCGACGGCCAAGGATCTGGCGGAGATCAAGTAATGGCACGCCGGACAGCCTATCTGGCGGCAACTTTGCTGTCCTCCACGGTGGCGCTGTCCGGCGCTCAGGCGCAGGATATGATCTACAAGGATAAATCGGCGCCGACCGAGGCGCGCGTCGACGATTTGATGGGGCGGCTGACGCTCGACGAGAAGATCCTGCTGCTCGCGGGTGAAAGCTCGATGACGCTGAACCCGATCGAACGGCTCGGCATCCCGTCGATCCGCATGACCGACGGCCCGACGGGCGTGCGCTCGCCCGAGGGCAAGCCCGCAACGGTCTTCCCCGTCGGCGTTGCGATGGCGGCGACGTGGAACCCCGACCTCACGGCAAAGGTCGGCGCGGCGATCGGCAAGGAAACGCTCGCGCACGGCGCCGACGTGCTGCTCGCGCCGACGGTCAACATCGTGCGCACGCCGCGCTGGGGCCGCAATTTCGAGACCTACTCCGAAGACCCGTATCTGGCGGGCCAGATCGGGCTCGGTTATGTGAAGGGCGCGCAGGGCGCGGGCATCGGCGTATCGCTCAAGCATTTCGCCGCGAACAATCAGGAAACCAACCGCTTCATCGTCGACTCGGTGGTCGATCCGCGGACGCTGCGCGAAATCTATCTCCCGGCGTTCGAGACGGTGATCAAGGAGGGTGACCCCTGGTCGGTGATGGCGTCGTACAACAAGATCAACGGCACGCATGCGGCGGAGAACCGCTGGCTGCTCACCGACCTGCTCAAGGGTGAATGGGGTTACAAGGGGTTCGTCGTGTCCGACTGGGGTGCGGTCCATTCGACCGCGACGACGGTCAACGCCGGCATGGATCTCGAAATGCCGGGACCGCCGAACCATTTCGGTCCCAAGCTCAGGAAAGCGGTCGACGAAGGCAAGGTCACGACCGCACAGCTCGACGACAACGCCCGCCGCATGGTGCGGCTGATCGTGCGCAGCGGGGCGATCGAACGCGGCGTCGCGCGTCCGGTCGCCGACGAAATGCCGCGCAACGCCGCGCTCGCGCAGAGCGCAGCCGAGGAAGCGATCGTCCTGCTCAAGAACAGCGGCGTCCTGCCGCTCCCGTCGTCGATCAGGTCGCTCGCGGTGATCGGCCCCAACGCCGATGTCGTGCGCATCCAGGGCGGCGGCAGCTCGGCGGTGGTGCCGTTCGAGACGAGCACGCCGCTAGCCGCACTCAAGGCCGCGCTGCCGGGGGTGGAGATTGTTTATGCACGCGGCGTCGACAATGAGGAGACGCCGCCGGGCGCCAATCCGAAACTGTTCAGCCCCGGGGCCGATCGCGGCGTGACCGGCCTCGCTGCCGCCTACTACGCCAATGCCGATATGAGCGGTGAGCCGGTGAAGCGCGAAACCGCGAAGAGCTTCCTGAAACGGATCAGCGGCAATATCGCCGGGCCGCAGGTCACCGGCTATTCGGCGTTCCGCTGGGAGGGGCTGTTCTGGCCCGACAAGAGCGGCACCTATGAATTCAGCACGCGCGGCACCGGCAACGCGACGATCATCCTCGACGGCAAGACCGTGCTGTCGAAGGAAAGCGCGTCGAAACCCGATATCCGCGACGTGCTCGGTTTTCCGATCCCGCGGCGCACCGTGTCGGTCGATCTCGAAGCGGGGCGCAGCTACCCGATCCGGCTCGACTATGTGAACGGCCAGACGCCATACGAATATCTGAGTTTCGGCATCCGCGAACCGCTGCCCTCGTTCGACGAGGCGGTCGCGGCGGCGCGTGGTGCCGATGCGGTGGTGCTGTTCGTCGGATCGTCGTCGACCACCGAGGGCGAAGGCTATGACCGCGCGTCGCTCGATCTGCCGGGCGACCAGAACAAGCTCGTCGAGGCGGTCATCGCCGCCAATCCGAAGACCGCGGTGGTCGTCAATGCCGGCGCCGCCATGACGATGCCCTGGTCGGCGAAAGCTCCGGCGATCGTCGATATGTGGCTGCCGGGCGAAGGCGGCGCGGCGGCGCTCGCCAATGTCCTGACGGGCAAGGTCAATCCGTCGGGCAAGCTGCCCGTGACCTTTCCGGTGCGCACCGAGGATGACACGATCAACCTCAAGGGCGCGAAGACGCCCTATTCGGAAGGGTTGCTCGTCGGCTATCGCGGCTACGTCGCGAAAGGGGTAACGCCGCTCTTCGCCTTCGGCCATGGCCTCAGCTACACCAGCTTCGGCTATTCGGCGCTCGCGGTGCCCGCGCGCGTCAAGGGCGGTGACGCCATTACGGCGAAGGTCACACTTCGCAACGAGGGCAAGCGCGCCGGCAAGGAAGTGGTGCAGCTCTATGTCGCTCCCGTGACCCCGGGCGAAGGCGACGCACCGATCGCACTGCGCGGCTTTGCGAAGGTCGATCTTGCGCCCGGCGCGCGCCGGACGGTGTCGGTTACGCTCGATCCCAGGGCCTTTTCGCAATTCGATGCTGCGCGCGGCCAGTGGCGCGTCGTCCCGGGGCGCTACAAAATCCTGGCAGGCTCGTCGTCGGCCGACATCCGCCAGCAGCGCGAGATCGAGGTCACCGCCGACTGATCAGCTAAGCAGGGGCTCGAGCGCGTCCCATTCGCGCTCGACCGCGCGCCGCCCGGCGTCGATCGCGGTCCGGATTTTCGCCGGATCGAATTCGAGCGTTTCGGAATATTCCTCTTCGGGTTCGATGATCCGGATCGGCGCGAAGCGATAGCGCGATATCTGGGCGTCGAGCGGGCGAAGGATGCGTGCGGCCTGCGCGCCGCCGATGCCTTCGGACTGGAGCGCGCGGAGCTGCGCCTCGCGTGCCGCGATCAGGTCGTTGATCAGCGCAGCGCCGGCGAGATCGTTCGCCGAGACTTCGGACTGGAGGATATCGACTGCGCGCAGTCCGATCTTGATGAGATTGCCGAAGGTGCGCACCGGTCCCGGCTGCGGCGCAGGCGAGGCGCGCACCGCGATCACCCCGCGCGGGTTCATTTCGAGCGCTGCGCTGAGCGGGGTAACGTCGCGTACCCCGCCGTCGACCCATTGTTCCTCGGTCCCGTCGCTTGCGCGCGTCTTCAGCGGGTCGAAGAACAGAGGCATGGCGCAGCTCGCATAAACCCAATTATGGATGCCGGGCACGCTCTCGTCGATGCTGCGATAGGTGCCCGTGCCGAGATTGACGACGCCAAGCAGCAGCTTGCGCGCGCTCGCCGCCAGCTTGGTTTCGTCGGCGAACCCCTTGAGCAGGCGTTTCAACGGCGCGGCATCGTAGATCGCATCTTCGCCGAGGATGCCCCCCACGACGCCGAGCGGACGTTCCTTGTAGATCGAACTATTGCCGCGGATACCGAGCCATTGGTCGAGCAGACCCGGCACATCGTCCTGCGCGACGCCGAGCGCCTGGATCGCGCCCGTCGAAACCCCGGCGACGATGTCGATGCGCACACCGCGATTGACGACGAGCTCGTGGACCACGCCGACCTGGAAAGCGCCCTTGGCGCCGCCGCCGCTCAGCACGATTGCCAGACCGCCTGCCATGGTCTTCTCCTTTGCCGTGCGGCAATATACAGGAATGTAAACTCATTCCCAAGCGAGGCTTCTTCTCGCCGCCGGCGCCTCCGCTCGCGTCGGCGCAAAAAAACAGGGGCGCATTTCGGCTCGATGGCCGTTTTAGATGTTGAGAAGGAAGAGGGGAGGGCGTTGACGGCGGAACCTGCATCCGAACTGGAACGGTTGACCCGGAAATTCCGGCCGCCGCTGATTGCCTTTTTTTCCCGCCGCGTGGCGGGTCTGGCAGAAGCCGAGGATATGACTCAGGAGGTTTTTTTGCGGCTGATGAACGCCCAAGGGAACAGCGAAGAGACGAATGCTGCCTATATCTTCCGGATCGCCGCCAATCTTGTGACGGACCGGGCACGCCATGATCGCGTGCGCCGGAACTTCGCGGAAGGCGTGAGGAGCGACGGCAGCGCAGGTATCGACGGCTTTGACCCCTTCCGGATCGCTTCGGCGCGCGAGTCCATCGCAATCCTGTGGGCCGCGATTCAGGCGCTGCCCGAGCCCACACAGCAGATTTTTATCCTGTATCGTGTCGAGAATATTCCAAAGCAGACGATCGCCGACAATTTCGGATTCCACCTTCGCACTGTCGACAAGCATATTTCGCGCGCGCTGGTCTTTCTCGCACGCCGGATGGAGCGGCGGGCATGAACCCGCAGAACGACAATGACCGCATCGCGGAGCGCGAAGAACAGGCGGCGGCCTGGTGCCTGCTGCTCGCCGAACGGTCGCTGACCGTGAGCGAACGGTCGGATTTCGATGCGTGGCTTGCCGCGGATGAATCGCATGCCCAGCACTTCGACCAGATGGTGACGGTGTGGCAGGGTACCGACGCGATCGCTGAAATGCCCGGCTTTCTGGCGCTCCGCGCCGACGCCCTGACCGCGATGGAAAAGGCGCGCCGCGGTAGCGCAGCGTCTTTCCCGACGCGTCGCAGCGCCTTCGCTGCGGCCGCCACTTTCGCTTTGATGACGGGCATGGGCGCCTGGTATTGGAGCGAAAGGCCCGATGTCTATTCGACCGACGTCGGCGAGCGGCGCGTCGTCCGGCTCGAGGACGGGTCGAGCGTCTCGCTGGATGCCGTCAGCCAGGTGTCGGTATCGTTCACCGAGGAGCGGCGCGCGGTCACGCTCGATCGCGGCCGCGCCAAATTCGACGTCGCGAAGGACCCGCTGCGCCCGTTTACCGTGACGGCTGGTTCGCAGTCGGTGGTGGCGGTCGGGACGAGTTTCAGCGTCGAACTGCTGCGCAACCAGCTCCGGGTCCTGTTGTTCGAAGGGCAGGTCGCGGTCGTGCCGCGTGCCGCTGCCGCGGCGGCTGTCAAGACGCGGCGGCGGGCCCCGGCGACGACCCAGCTTTTGCCCGGGCAGGAACTGGTGGCCGATCTTTCGTCGGGAGCCGCGGAAGTCCTGCCGGTCGCAGCCGAGCGTTCGCTCGGCTGGGAAGGCGGCCGGGTCGATTTCGTCGATATGCCGCTGGCGGATGCCGTCGAGCGGATCAACCGTTACGCGACGTCGCCGGTCGTCATCGGCGATGCGGCCGCTGGCCGCCATCTCGTCAATGGCGTGTTCGATGCCGGCGATACCGACAGTTTCATCAAGGGAGTAACCTCGCTCTACCCG
>NZ_DASWTD010000373.1:0-2955 GCF_036402335.1 Sphingopyxis sp.
CAAGGGCGGCAGGAAGAAACCGGGGCGCAGCATATAGCCGACCCCCGCCTCGCCCTCGATCGGCGCGCCGAGCGCGACCAGCGCCTGGATGTCGCGATAGAGCGTGCGCACCGACACGCCGTGCTCGTCGGCCAGTATTTCGGCGGTCACCGGCCTGCGCCGCCGGCGCAGGCTGTCGATGATCGCGAACAAACGTCCCGTCTTGGCCATCACCGCGTCCTTCGCTCCGCCGGCGTCAGCGCCGCCGATAGCTCCAGCTGCGCGGTTTCGAGCCGTCGATTGCCGAAATCGTCGCCGTCAGCGTGTCACCGGCACGCTCATAGACGATGCGCTGCGGATAATCATGCGCCGCATTCTCGAACGTCGCGCTTGTCCCCTCGCTGCGCACCAGCGGGAACGCCACCGGCGCGCCGCCCTGCGGCTGCGCAATATAGGCGAGGATGCCATCGGTACCGCGCGCGATGCGGATGAATTCGAACTCGCGCAGCACCTCGCCGCGTCCCGACCGGCTGTGTCCCAGCATCACCCCGCCGCGCGGGGCCGTCCAGCTTTCTTCGGTCCAGCGCCCGCCGGTTTCGCTGGCCCACTGCCCCGCGAGCCAGCCAAGATCGTCGATCGTCGCCACCGGACTTGCCGCGACCAGCAGCACTGCCAGCGCCGCTGCCATACAGGATTTCATGACCGCCTCCCGTCCGATGCCCCCCGCCGGTTATAGGCCCGCTAACCCGCTGGTAAAGCTTCGCCGCTATGTCCTGCGGGTCAACAGGGGGATAATCGATGTTCCAGCCGGACCGGACGGTTTTCGAAGCCGCGACGCCTGTCGGCGAAGCCCGGCTCGCCGAGATATTGGGCGCCTTTTCCTATGCCCTCGACCTGACCGAGGGTCAGCCCGCGGGTCACAGCGTCCGCGCCGCGTGGATCGGCACCTATGTGGGCCTCGCCGCCGGGCTGGCCGACGCGGAGCTCGCCGATTGCCTCTATGCCGTGCTGCTCAAGGATCTGGGCTGTTCGAGCAACGCCGCGCGCGTCGCCGAACTGTTCCTCGGCGACGACCGCACGCTCAAACAGGGGTTCAAGCTGATCGGCCCGGGCGCCGCCGACTTCCTGCGCTTCGTCGAAGCCGAGGTCGGGGTGAAGGAAGCCGAAGCCGCGCGCACGGCCGCGCGCGACCACCTGCTCGGCAATGCCGCGCCGATCCTCACCGGCTTTATCGAGACGCGCTGCACACAGGGCGCGGGCATCGCGCGCCGCCTGCGTTTTTCGGATCGCGTCGCGGGCGCCATTGCCGCGCTCGACGAACATTGGGACGGCGGCGGCATGCCGCGCGGCCTCTCGGGCAGCAAAATCCCGCTGCTCGCCCGCATCGCGCTGCTGGCCCAGGTCGCCGACGTCTTCTTCATGGCGGGCGGCCCCGAACGCGCGGTTGCCGAGGTCCGCGCCCGCGCGGGCGGCTGGCTCGATCCCGACCTCACCGCGATCTTCGCCGACCTCGCCGCCGACCCCGGCTTCTGGGCCGCGCTCGCGGCGCCCGACATCGACGCGCAATTGTTCGCGCTCGAACCCGCGCAGGCGCGCGTCGTCGTCGATGAGGATTATCTCGACGATATCGCGGCCGCCTTCGGACAGGTGATCGACGCCAAAAGCCCCTATACCGGCGGCCACAGCGGACGCGTCGCGCTGCTCACCGACCGCATCGGCGCCGCGCAGGGCATCGCCGCGTCCGAGCGCCGCCGCCTCGTGCGCTGCGCGATGCTCCACGACATCGGCAAGCTCGGGGTCAGCAACCGGATTCTCGACAAGCCCGGCCGGCTGACGCCCGGCGAGTGGGTGGTGATGCAGGGCCATGCACAGGCGACCACCGACATCCTCTCGCGCATCGGCGTGATGCGCGACATGGTGATGATCGCGGGCTCGCACCACGAACGGCTCGACGGCACCGGCTATCCGCTCGGGCTCGACGAAGATTGCATTTCGATGGAAACGCGCATCGTCTCGGTTGCCGACTTCTTCGACGCGCTCACCGCCGACCGCCCCTATCGCGCCGCGATGCCGGTCGATCAGGCGCTGTCGATCATGGCGTGCGAGGTCGGCGCCGCGATCGACGGCGACTGTTTCGACGCCCTCGAAGCGATCGTCGCGGACGGCATTCCGCAGGCACCGCTACCTGCCATGCCGGTATCGCTGCTGCCGTAAGCGGCTCCGGTCCCGAAAGCTTCCGGTTCACCCGACGCCAATGTCGGCATGGGGGTGGTGAGCTGACCCTTTGTGCACCCCGGCGAAAGCCGGGACCCAGTGCGGAAAAGCGCAAGGTTAGTGTTGGAATTCTGGGCCCCGGCTTTCGCCGGGGTGCACATCCCCTATCGGCAGCTTCCGGTCGAAACCTGCCCCCTGACCCGCCGCGCCGCGCTCCGCGAACGTAGCGCGTGCTGTCTGAACCGCCGGAAACTCGCGTTCGATCCATTCGAACAGCGGCGTCAGCGCATGGCCGAGCGAAGCGCCGAGCGCGGTCAGATAATATTCGACGTGCGGCGGCACCGTCTGGAAATCGTGCCGCTCGACAAGCCCGTTCGCCTCCAGCGCGCGGAGCGTTTGCGTCAGCATCTTCTGGCTGATCCCGCCGACGCGCCGCTTGAGCTCGCCGTTGCGGTGATAGCCCTGCGCGATGACGAGCAGTAGCAAGAGGCTCCAGCGGTCGCCGATGAGGTCGAGAATGTCGCGCGACGGACAGTTCGCGTCGCACGGATCAACCTTGCCTATCCAGCCGGGAGCCTTTTCTTTCATAGTTACTCCAAGGTGCGTACTTCACTTTTGGTTCCTATCTGATCACCTTGTCCGATGCAAGCCGGGACCCTCCCCTCCCGATCCCCGGCTGCACAGGTTTCAGGAAGGACAGGAACATGACCCAGATTGCCATCGTCTATCATTCGGGCTTCGGCCATACGGAAGTCATCGCCG
>NZ_DASWTD010000374.1:0-6946 GCF_036402335.1 Sphingopyxis sp.
TTGGCGGCGACGCCTTCCCACGGATCGCTTTCGAGCTGCTTCATGCCAAGGCTGATGCGCTGCGTGTCGCGGTTGATGCGGATGATCTGCACGCGGACATTGTCACCGATGTTGATGACTTCGCTCGGGTGGTTGACGCGCTTGTAGCTCATGTCGGTGACATGGAGCAGGCCGTCGATGCCGCCGAGGTCGACGAACGCACCATAATCGGTGATGTTCTTGACGGCGCCTTCGATGATCTGACCTTCTTCCAGGTTCTGGATCAGGCCCGAGCGCTGTTCGGCGCGCGTTTCTTCGAGGATGGCGCGGCGCGACACGACGATGTTGCCGCGGCGGCGATCCATCTTGAGGATCTGGAAGGGCTGCGGCAGGTCCATGAGCGGGCCGACGTCGCGCACGGGGCGGATGTCGACCTGCGAACCGGGAAGGAACGCCACGGCGCCGCCGAGGTCGACGGTGAAGCCGCCCTTGACGCGGCCGAAGATGACGCCTTCGACGCGGGCTTCCTTGTTGAATTCTTCTTCGAGGCGGTCCCACGCGGCTTCGCGGCGAGCACGGTCGCGCGACAGCATGGTTTCGCCATTGGCGTTTTCGACGCGGTCGACATAGACTTCGACTTCGTCGCCGACGTTGATGTCGGCCTTCTGGCCCGGCATCGCGAATTCGCGAAGCGGCACGCGGCCTTCGCTCTTCAGGCCGATGTCGATCACTGCCAGGTCGTTTTCAATCGCGGTCACGGTGCCCTTGACGACGCGGCCTTCAAAGCCGCCGTCGGCACCACCAAGCGATTCGTCGAGCATCGCGGCGAAATCGTCGCGCGTCGGGAAAGCCGTAGTGGCCATAGATGTGTCTTCCTTACTTCATTTGTTCCGGCCAAGCGGTTGGTTCCGCTGGTCTTGTGGCCGATCCGCCACGCCTGCCGGATGCAGGGCGCAGCATCCTTCGAACCGCTTGCCGGCGAGTCATGGGCAAAGCAAAATGGGCGCGAGGGGTGTGTCCCATCGCGCCCGACGCTCGTTTCGAGCGGCGGTTTGACCATGCCTCGACCTGCCGAAAAGCCCGTCGGACGGCGCGCATATAATCCTCGGCCCCCGCAAAAGCAAGGCGGAAAGCCGGTTCTAGCCGCGGCGCTTCATCCGTTCTTCGACGAAGGCGATGGCGGCGGCGAGCGCAGCGTCGCGGTCCATGTCCGTGTTGTCGAGCAGCATTGCGTCGGCTGCCCGGGCCAGCGGAGCGTCGGTACGGCCGGTGTCGCGCGCGTCGCGGGCGTGAACGTCGGCGAGCACGGCATCATAGGTGACGCTGACCCCGCGCCCGACCATTTCGGCGTGCCGGCGGCGGGCGCGCTCTTCGGAGCTGGCGGTGACGAAAAGCTTGGCGTCGGCGTGTGGCGCGATGACGGTGCCGATGTCGCGCCCGTCGAGGACGGCTCCTCCCGGCTGGTTGGCGAAATCGACCTGGCGCTGGAACAGTGCGGCGCGAACGGCGGGATGGACCGATACGCGGCTGGCAAGACTGCCGGTCGTCTCGTAACGCAGCGCCGGGTCGTCCAGCAGGCTGGCGGGGAAGTCGCACGCGGCGAGCGCATCGACGGCACTGTCGGCGTCGCCGTGATTGAGCTGCGTCTGGTAACCGACCGCGCGATAGAGCAGCCCGGTGTCGAGCACGGGCAAGCCGAAATGCTGCGCGAGCTGCCGGGCGAGCGTACCCTTGCCCGACGCGGTAGGGCCGTCGACTGCGATGATCATCAGTCGATCTGGAACGCGTCGATGCGCGCGCTCGTCAGGCGGTTGCCCGCGCCGAACAGCAATTTGATCCAGCCGCCGTTTTCAAAAGTGCCGCCGCACGACGCGATGCCTGCGCCTTCCCCGGCTTTGCCCGGTTCGAGGCAGTCGATCGCGATTTCGGGAAGAAAGGCGCGAACCTTCTTCAGCACCTCGTCGCGGGTTCGCGCCGTACCGATATTCAATGCCCCGATGTCGCGGTCGCCGAGCGCCGCAGCGTCGACGGTTTTGATCGCGAGGGTCTCGCCCGCGAAAATATGACGGACGCCGGCGTCGTCTTCCCACTCGCAGGCGATACCCTCGTCATCGTCGCAAACGTCGCCATTGGCCAACCGCCCTATTGCCTGCGGCGTGCTCGGCAGGTTGAGCGGATAGCGCGAGAAGCTGGCGTCTGCGCGATCGAACGGGTCGGTAATGGCTTCGCCGGCGTGCGCGATCCCGGTGGAAAGGGCGAGGAGCAGCGCGGTCATCGAGGCCGCAGTCTTGAATTTCATCGTTCGCAAATCCCATAATATACTGAAATCGAGCTACTATCCTGTCACGGTCGGAAAGCGCCGTCAGTGATGTCGATTACAGGCCTTTCTGCAATTGATCGAGAAGTTCCTCGAAATTGGGGAAGCTGGTAGCGACGGGGGCGATGTCGTCGATCGTTACCGGCGCCTTGCTGACGAGGCCGGCAATCGCGAAGCTCATGCAGATGCGGTGGTCGAGGTGGCCCGCGATCGTGGCGTCGCCGGGAAGCGGATCTCCGCCGGTGCCGTCGATGATCAGGCCGTCCTCGCTTTCCTCGACGCGTGTGCCGATGGCCTTGAGGCCCGTAGCCATGACGGCAATGCGGTCGCTTTCCTTGACGCGCAACTCGTCGAGCCCTGTGGTAATCGTACGCCCCTCCGCCAATGCAGCCGCGACGAACAGGATCGGGAATTCGTCGACCATGCTCGGTACGATCGCAGGGTCGACGGCGATGCCCTTGAGGGCGCTGTGGCGGACGCGCAGGTCGGCGACGGGTTCGCCGCCGACTTCGCGCGCGTCGAGCAGTTCGATATCGCCGCCCATCTGCTTGAGCACATCGACAAGGCCTGCGCGCGTCGGATTGAGGCCGACGTTGGCGATGACGACATCCGACCCCGGAACGAGCAGCGCCGCGACGATGAAGAAGGCGGCCGAAGACGGGTCGCCGGGAACAACGATCGTCTGCGGTTTCAACTCGGCCTCGCCATGGATGCGAATATGACGGGTGCCGTCGGCGTCGGTGTCAACGGTCAACTCCGCGCCGAAGCCGCGCAGCATGCGCTCGCTGTGGTCGCGTGTCGGCACGGGCTCGATCACCTCTGTGATGCCCGGCGTATTGAGGCCCGCGAGCAGCACCGCGCTCTTCACCTGCGCCGAGGCGACGGGCAGGCGGTAGGCGAGGGGGACGGCCGGCGCGAGGCCGCGTACCATCAGCGGCAGGCGGCCCCCCGGCGAGGCGCTGATATCGGCGCCCATTTGCGACAGCGGATCGATGACGCGTCCCATCGGGCGCCCCGACAGGCTGGCGTCGCCGACGAAGGTCGTGGTGATGGGATGGCTCGCGACAAGGCCCATGAGCAGGCGCGTCGAGGTGCCGCTGTTGCCCATGTCGAGTGCTTCGCGCGGCTGGAGCAATCCGCCGACGCCGACGCCATGGATGCGCCATTCGCCATCGTCGCGGCGCTCGATCGTCGCACCCATCGCGCGCATCGCGGCGGCGGTGGCGAGCACGTCGTGGCCTTCGAGCAAACCGGTGACGCGGCTTTCCCCGACCGCGAGCGCCGAAAGCATCAGCGAGCGATGCGAGATGCTCTTGTCGCCCGGAATCGCGATCCGGCCCCTGAGCGGGACGGAAGCGGAAAAGCTGCGCGGCGTGGCGGTTTGATCGGTCATGGCGTGCGGCTTTTGACAGCGGCCTTGCAATCTGGCAAGGCGCACGCCGATTTGACGGATAGCTATTCAAGTCCCGTCGCTCTTCCGATATTTTTATCCTGTTTCCAGAGGGTTACGAGGCATATATGATTAAGGCTGAATGGGGCACGAAGCGTAGCTGCCCGAAATGCGCAACCCGATTCTATGATTTGACCAAGGACGATCCGATCAGCTGCATCAATTGCGGCTACAACTGGATCCCGGAATCGGTGCTGAAGTCGAAGCAGCCGATGCCGTTCGAGCAGATCGAAAAGCCGGGCAAGGTCGCCAAGGAAGAAGGTGTCGACGAGGATCTGGATCTCGACGTCGATGTCGATGAGGACAGCGATTCGCCGGACAACGACGTCGATCTCGGCGGCGACGATGATCTGGGGGTTGCCACGGGGGACGACGAGGACGTCGAAACCTGATTTTTTCGGCGAGGGGTCAAAAAGGCGTCATAAAGATGCATTTGGCCCCTTGCATCACCCGACGGCGCTGCTAAAGGCGGCGTCCCGGTCGCAGCAGCCAAGGATATTGGCCAGAGCGGCACGATGAAATGGACGGGGCCTTAGCTCAGCTGGGAGAGCGCCTGCATGGCATGCAGGAGGTCAGCGGTTCGATCCCGCTAGGCTCCACCATTTTCTTCAAAAGGCCCGCGAAAGCGGGCCTTTTTTGTTGCGGGCTGTTGGCGAACGCGATGGCAAGGACCGCCTTGGGGTGGGGAGTTGTCGTTTAGGAAGCGCGTGACGATCCCCTCCCGCAGGCGGGAGGGGCAGCGAGGCTTGCCAGCTTGCTGGCTAGCCGCAGCGGGGTGTGCCATCGCACCGTCGCTGCCTACCCCCGACCCCTCCCGCCTGCGGGAGGGGAGAAGATACGGCAGCTTCCGGTCGAAACCGGCCATTCCGCACCGCGACACCGCTATTCGGCCGCCTCGTCCTTTTCGAACAGCGGCTCCATCCTGATCGGATCGGCCAGCGTGATGCGGTCGAGGATCGACGCGGTGTCGTCGCGGACTTTCAGCATCAGGCTGCGCATCCGGCATTCGATTTCGGGCAGGCAATTCTTGCACTGTTCGTGCGCGTTGCGTGCGGCGCAGGGGACAAGCGCAAGCGAACCGCGCGTCAGCCGGACGAGGTCGCCATAGCTGATGTCGATCGGGGGCAGCGCGAGCTGGTAACCGCCGTCGCGCCCGCGCTGCGAGATCAGCAGACCCTCGCGCGCCATCTCGGACAGGATCACGGTCAGGAATTTGGGAGGGATATTCTGCGCCTCCGCAATATCCGCGAGCTGCACCTGCCCCTTGCCCCAATGGTCGGCAAGATGCTGGAATGCGCGGATCGTATAGCGGGTCTTTTGCGAGAGCATGGCAGGGTTACTGTGACATATTCAGCCTTAATTCAACCTGTCTGGATGACATATCTTGCACAGTTGATGAAAATCACAGCGGGTGGCATGAACCGCCCTTATGAAGGTCGCATGGTGGCCCGGTTCCGGGCGCGGCAAGGGTGGATTCGATGATGCGTAAAATATTGGCTGCTCCGGCCGTCCTCGCGGCCTGTCTGCTCGCTGTCGCGCCGGCGCAGGCGCAGTTCGGCGGCCTGCTCCGCAAGGTGACGACCCCTGCTCCCAAGCCGAGCGAAGAGGGCAATGGCGGTTGCCCCAAGGGCAAGAAGGGCAGCAGCATCGGCCGCAATATCCTCGGCAATGTGCTGAACGATGCCGTCGGCGACGCGGCGAGCAAGGCCGGTGTTTATAGCTATGTGCCGATTTCGGAGGTCAGCGGGACGCTGACCGATGCGATCGCCTGCCGCCTCGATCCTGGCGAACAGGTGCAGGCGGCCGCCGCGACCGAGGAGGCAACGCGCGGCGAAGAGGTCGGTGCGACGGCGAACTGGACGAGCGCGACGCGGCCCGAAGTCAGCGGTTCATCGACCGTGGCGTCGATCAACGAAGAGGGCGGCGGCCGGAAATGTATGAACGTCAACGACTTCATCATCGTCGATGGCGAGGAAACGCAGGTCACCAAGCGGATGTGCAAGGGGCCGGGTGAATCGCGTTATGTCTTGGCGGCATAAGGCAGCGCGTATCGGCGTCGCGGCGCTGGCGCTTGCCGGCCTGACGGGCGCGACGGCCATGGACCCGGTGAACCCGACCTGTCCGCTCAACCCGAACTGGTCGACCAATCCGACGATGACGCTGACCGTCGAAAAACGCGGCGACATGAAGGTCATGCTGGCGGAAGGCCGCGTCGACCCCGGGTTGCCTGACCGGTTGACGGCGGCGCTGAAGGCCAATCCCGACGTTGGCGAGATCTGGCTTCGCTCTCCCGGCGGCGATGCGCGCGCGGGCAATGCGGCAGGCCGGATCATCCGCTCCAATCTCGGCGTCACGACGCGCATTCCTTCTGGCTGGGCCTGTTTCAGCGCCTGCAATTTCGTTTTTATGGGCGGCGCCCCGCGCGTCATCGATCCGGGTGGCTTGTTCATCGTCCACATGTTCACGCGCACGGGCGATCGCTCGGCGATCGACATGAGCGTCGCGATGGGGACCGATGCGACGCGCGAGCTGATCGGCGACATCGAACAGGATTCGGCATTGCTGGCGAGCGAGGACAATGATTTCCTGATCCGTATGGGAATTTCGCGAAAGCTGCTGACCGAAATCATGTATCGCCAGCAGGCGGTGGCGACCGAAGAGAATAAATCGACCCGTCGCTGCCTGACGCTCGACGAGGCGCTCAAATATGGTGTGACCTACGCGCCCGAGTGATGTGTGCGAGGTTCCGGAGAGTTGCAAAGAGCAACGAATGACGTAGACTGGCGGCCGACAAGGAGAGGCTGCCATGAACGACATGACGCACGAGCATGCGACATTCCGCTCGATGATCGACGGGACGCAGGAAGACTGGAACATCATCGCGCGCGAGCAGAAGGAGTTCGCGCCGCAGAACGGCAAGCGTATCCTCGACCATCTGAAGCTGCTCGGCGGCGACTATGGCGGCTTTCCGGTCGACCGGCTCGAACATTGCCTGCAGACCGCGACGCGCGCGCACCGCGATGGCCGCGACGAGGAATATGTCGTGATGGCGCTTCTCCACGACATCGGCGACACGCTGGGCGCGTTCAATCACCCCGACGTCGCGGCGGCGATCCTGAAGCCCTTCCTGTCAGAGGAAAATCTGTGGATCGTGCAGCATCACGGCATCTTCCAGGGTCATTATTTCTTCCATTATTTGG
>NZ_DASWTD010000375.1:0-6095 GCF_036402335.1 Sphingopyxis sp.
GGCGTCCGCGGCTGCATGGTCATCAAGCCGTGGGGCTATGGCATCTGGGAACGGATCCAGACGATCATGGATGCGGGCATCAAGGATATGGGCGTCCAGAATTGCTATTTCCCGCTCTTCATCCCCTTGAGCTTCTTTGAGAAGGAAGCCGACCATGTCGATGGTTTCGCCAAGGAAATGGCGGTCGTCACGCACCATCGGCTGATCCAGGACGGGAAGGGCAAACTGATCCCCGACCCCGAGGCGAAGCTCGAGGAACCGTTGATTGTCCGCCCGACCTCGGAAACGGTGATCGGCGCGGCGATGAGCCGCTGGGTCCAGTCGTGGCGCGATCTGCCGCTGCGCGTCAACCAGTGGGCGAACGTCGTGCGCTGGGAGATGCGCACGCGCATGTTCCTGCGCACCGCCGAATTCCTGTGGCAGGAAGGCCATAGCGCACACGACAGCAAGGAAGATGCGGTCGCCGAAACGATGCGCGCGCTCGAACTCTATCGCCGCGTTGCCGAAGAGGCGCTCGCGCTGCCGGTGATTGCGGGCGAAAAGCCCGAGAACGAGCGTTTCCCGGGCGCCGCGGCGACTTACTCGATCGAGGCGATGATGCAGGACGGCAAGGCGTTGCAGGCCGGCACCTCGCATTATCTCGGCACCGGCTTCGCCGAGGCGGCGAACATCCGCTTCCAGGACAAGGAGGGCGGCCACAGCCTCTGCCACACCGTCAGCTGGGGTTTCTCGACGCGGACGATCGGCGCGGTGATCATGACGCACGGCGACGACGATGGCCTGCGCTGCCCGCCGCGCATCGCGCCGCACCAGATCGTCATCATTCCCATGCTGCGCGATAATGAAGAGGATGCGGCGATCCTCGATTATTGTGCGTCGCTCGAAAAGGAGCTGAAGGCGCTCGATGCGTTCCGCGAGCCCGTGCGCGTGCTGCTCGACACCAACGCCAACAAGGCGCAGACCAAGCGCTGGGGCTGGGTCAAGAAAGGCGCGCCGATCATTGTCGAGATCGGCCCGCGCGACGTCGCCGGTGGCAATGTCGCGGTGATCCGCCGCGACCGGCTCTACAAGGACGACGGCAAGCTCGACAGCGCCTTCATCCCGCGCGGCGATTTCGTTGCGGCTGCGGTCGCGACTCTCGGCGAGATTCAGGGCAATCTCTATGCCGAGGCGAAGGAGCGGCTGCACGCCAATATCCGCCGCGACGTGACAGACCTTGCCGCGCATTATGCGGGTGAGGACAAGTTCACCGGCTGGGTCGAAGTGCAATGGTCGCGCCCGACCGGCGCGGTGCTCGACGGGATCGTCGAAAAGCTCAAGGCACTGAAGCTCACGATGCGCAACACCCCGCTCGATGCCGCGCCCGCCGACGGCGCCTGTTTCTTTACCGGCGAGCCCGCGGTCGAACGCGTGCTCATCGGCAGGACCTATTAATTGGCGAAACGGCAGAAGCCCGCCGGCCTGCCCAGTGCCGACCAGATCCTTCGCTTTATCGAAGAGAGCAAGGATGCGGTCGGAAAGCGCGAGATCGCGAAGCATTTCGCGCTGCACGGCAATGAAAAGATCGCGCTGAAGGCGCTGCTCAAGGACATGACCGACGAGGGCCTCGTCGATCTCGCCCCCGGACGCGCCTTTCACAAGCATGGCGGGCTGCCGCGCGTCACGGTGCTGCGCGTGGTGGCGATCGAGGGCAGCAATTTGTGGGCGGTGCCCGATCGCTGGGAAGGCGCCGGCCCCGCGCCGCGCCTGCGCGTGATGGAGCAGGGACGCAAGGGAGCGCTCGGCGTCGGCGACCGCATCCTCGCGCGCACCGAGGAGCGCGGCAGCGGGCATGTCGCGCATCCGATGAAACGCCTGCAAGCGAGCGCCGAGATGGTCATCGGCGTGCTCGTCGAGGATGTGGGGCCGGGCGGCAAGCCGATGGTCTGGCTGCGCCCCGCCGACAAGCGCGCGCGCTATGACTTCGCCGTGGCCGACAAGGGTGATGCCGATATCGGCGATCTCGTCCGCGCGGAACTTACGGGGCGCGGTCCGGCTATCAAGGCGAAGGTCATTGACCGGATCGGCGACCCCTTTGCGCCCCGGTCGCTCAGCATGATCGCGATCGCGCGGCATGAAATCCCGCACGTCTTCGACGGCGAAACGCTCGTCGAGGCGGAGAAGGCGGCGAAGCTGCCGCTCACCCCCGACGGGCGCGAGGACCTGCGCGAGCTGCCGATCGTGGCGATCGACCCGATCGACGCGCGCGATCATGACGACGCCGTCTGGGCCGTCCCGGATGACGACACGTCCAACAAAGGCGGTTTCCGCGCGATCGTCGCGATCGCCGATGTCAGCTATTATGTCCGCCCCGACGGCGCGCTCGACCGCGAGGCGCGGCGGCGCGGCAACAGCGTCTATTTTCCCGACCAGGTCGTCCTGATGCTGCCCGAAACGCTGTCGGCCGGCGTCTGTTCGCTGAAGGCTGGGCAGGACCGCGCCGCGATGGCGTGCCATCTCGTGATCGACAGGCATGGCAAGGTGACATCGTGGCGTTTCGCGCGCGCGCTCGTCCGGCTCCGCGCCAACATCGCCTATGAACATGCGCAGGCGACCTATGATGCCGATGCGCCGCGCGAGGAATGGGATGCCGACGTGCTCCCGACGCTCAAAAATCTTTGGGCCTGCTGGGCGCTGCTCGCGAAGGCGCGCGCGGCGCGCGCACCGCTCGATCTCGACCTGCCCGAACGGCAGGTCATCCTCGACGAACAGGGCAGCATTGCCGAGATTCGTGTTCGCGACCGGCTCGACTCGATGCGGCTGATCGAGGATTATATGATCGCGGCGAACGTCGCCGCCGCAAAGGCGCTCGAGGCGAAGAAGTCGCCCGTGATGTACCGCATCCACGAGCCGCCGAGCCGCGAGAAACTCGTTGGTCTGAAAGATTATCTCGAAACCTTCGAACAGAGCTTCGCGCTCGGGCAGGTGATCACCCCCGCGGTGTTCAACCGCCTGATCGACGGCTTTTCCGAAGACGACCGGCTGCCCGAGATCATGCAGGCGATTTTGCGCAGCCAGACGCAGGCTTATTACGGCCCAGCCAACGCTGGCCATTTCGGGCTCGCGCTCGGCAGTTACGCGCATTTCACCTCGCCGATCCGCCGTTACGCCGACCTGATCGTCCACCGCGCGCTCGTCGATTCATACCGGCTCGAAGTGCCCGGCAAGCCGAAGGACCTGCCCGCGCGCACCGGTTTGGGCGAAGCCGACGCCAAGGGCCTGTCGCGGATCGGCGAGGCGATCAGTGCGCTCGAACGCCGCGCGATGGAGGCCGAGCGCGAGACGGTCGATCGCTATGTCGCGGCCTATCTGGCCGGCAAGGCCGGCGAGATTGTCGCCGCGCGGATCACCGGGGTCCAGCCCTTCGGCTTTTTCGCCACGGTCGACGGGCTCGGCGGTGACGGGCTGGTTCCGGTGTCGACACTGGGCAGCGAACGCTTTTTCTATGACGAGGCGGCGCGCAGCCTCGACAGCGAGCACGGGCGGGTCAGCTATACCGTCGGCCAGCGCCTCGACCTGCGGTTGATGGATGCCAATCCGGTCAGCGGCGCGCTGCGCTTTGAACTGCCCGATGCGCCCGAGGGCGGTTTCCGGAATCGTCCGCCGAGGCGCGACGGCGTGAAGGGCAGGACGACCGGGAAGGACAAGGCCGGCAAACATATGGTCGGCACACGCGGACGGCCGGCTAACATCAAACATAAGGGCAAGCGGCGCTAAACCCCGTACCTTTGCGAGGGCGACGGGTTTACTTGCCTGCCAACCGCGCGAGCAGCGCCGCGCTCTCGGCATCGGCCGGGAAAAAGGCTTCGATGGCGAGTTCGGAGAGCGTGATATCGACCGGCGTCCCGAAGATCGTCACGGTCGAGACAAAGCGAATCCGGCCTGCAACCGTGTCGAGGATCAGCGGCACCGCGATGCCGTTCGCATGGCCGCCGCCATTGTCGTTCGCTTCCACCGCATAGCCGGCGAGTTCGTCGCGCAGCGCGATCAGCCCGGCGTCGCCACTCGCTTCGATCTGCAGGTCGAGCCGGTGGAGGATATGCGCGCGCCACTCGCCATGGTTGACGATCTGGGGCGCCAGCCCATTGGGGTGAAGTGCGATACGCAGCACGTTGACCGGCGGCGCGAGCAGGGCGGGGGACACCTGTTCGATCAGGATTGCGATCGCGTCGTTTGCCGCGACCATGTTCCAGTGGCGATCGACCGCGAGCGCGGGATAGGGCTCGTGCCCTTTCAGCACATGTTCCACGATCGCGCGCATTCCCGCCATCTCGGGGCTGTCGAGCGGCCGTTCCTGATAGTCGGGTGCATAGCCCGCCGCGAGCAGCATCGCGTTGCGTGCGCGGTACGGCACGTCGAGGCAGTCGGCGATCCGTTGAAGCATTTGCGCGCTCGGTTTTGACCGTCCGGTCTCGATAAAACTCAAATGACGCGTCGAAATCTCGGTATCGAGCGCGAGGTCCATCTGGCTCATCCGGCGGCGCGTGCGCCATTCGCGGAGTTGTTCGCCCAGTGGTGCGACTTGCATGATCGTCTCCTTCGTCCGGAGAGCTATACCTCCGCCTTCCTGTTTTCCATTACCTCCGGCGTAATCGACGCCATTCGGTTCGGGGTCCAATTGGAGGGGGTCGAAAGGAGAACCACCATGTCGATCCTCAATCTCAAGAATATTCTCGTCGCCGACGCCGTCACCTGCGGGGGCGTCTTTGCCATCGGCCTGCTTGCCGCCACGCCGGTCGGCAGCCTGCTGGGCCTGCCCGCGAACGTCGTGGCGATCGGCGGCTGGATATGTCTCGCCGCCGCGCTTCTGATGATTGTCGCCGCGCGGCAGGCTGTACCGAATCCCGCGCTGGTCAAGCTGATCGCGCTGGGCAATCTCGGCTGGGTCGCAGCAAGCTTCGGGGTCATCGCGACGTTTGCCGCGCAGATGACGGGGCCGGGCATCGCGGTCGTGATCGCGCAGGCCTTCGCGGTGCTCGGCTTTGCCATCCTCGAATGGAAAGATGCGGCAGCGCCGCGCAGCCTCGTCGTCTAACTCAGTGCATCGAGCCGGGCGATGTCGATCCCGCCCGGCACCAGCATCACCGGACAGGGAAGCGTACCCGCATCCTGTCCGGTGAAGTGCGCGACCAGCGGCCCCGGTGCGCCCGACGCCGCCGTCGCGAGCACCAGCGCCGCTATCTCGTCGCTCGCGCCGATCACCTCGCGCACCACCTCGGCGGGCTTGCCCGCCTTGATCAGCGTCTGCGGTGTGACACCTTCCTGAACCACGGCATCTGAGGCCGCGGCGACCAATTCCTCGGCATGCTCGCGCGCTTCGGCCTCGATCGTCGCCTGGACCCCGCCGAACGCGACGAAATCCTGCGGCGGGATGATCGCCAGCACGATGACGCCGCCGCCTGTCCGCGCGGCACGGCGCGCCGCAAAGCGCAGCGCCAACGACGCTTCCGGGCTGTCGTCGATCACCACCAGATATGTCCGCATCGCCCCGACCCCTCGTGTTTTGCTTGCGCGCAAGAGTGCGTCACATTCGTATGAAACGCAAGTTGGCCTGCTGGACCTTGACCAAAGCAGAGCTTATGGCGAGGAACAATCCGTAGCGGCAGGCAGTGCCTGCGAGACTCACGCCCAAGGTTCAAGAGGAACAAATCCGACGATGCCGATCGAACTCAAAATGCCCGCCCTTTCACCGACGATGGAGGAGGGCACCCTTGCCAAATGGCTGGTCAAGGAAGGTGACACGGTCAAATCGGGCGACCTGCTCGCCGAGATCGAAACCGACAAGGCGACGATGGAATTCGAGGCGGTCGACGAAGGAACGATCTCGAAGATTCTCGTCCCCGAGGGTAGCGACGGGGTCAAGGTCGGGACGGTGATCGCGCTGATGGGCGGGGAAGGCGAGGCCGCGGCTCCGGCGCCGTCGAAGGTCGAGGAACCCGCTTCGCAGCAGACCGAAGCGACTCCGCCGGCGCCGGCCAAGCCCGAACCGATCGAGGTTGCCAAGCCGACCATGCAGGTGACCGACGTTCCCGCCGGAACAACGATGACAGCGACCA
>NZ_DASWTD010000376.1:0-10707 GCF_036402335.1 Sphingopyxis sp.
AAGGCGCTGTGCGGCAAGATCGTCGACGCCACCCGCCTGCGCGCCAATCCCGACCAGCGCGACGTGCGCAACTCGGATCCCAAGCTGCGACAGCGCAAACTCAAAGGCCTTGTCGTCCTGAATGGTTTCACCGGCGGCCCGCTTCAATGGAAGGGCGGACCTGTCTATGATCCCGAAACGGGCGATGGCGCGCCGAAAGGCGAGCTCAAGCTGCTTCCCAACGGCAAGCTCGAACTCAAGGGCTGCGTCGCCATCTTTTGCCGCACCAAAGTGTGGACGAGGGCTTCGCGTTAGGGCTCTGACCCTAGCCGATCATCCGGGCAAGGCCGGCGACGGCGGCGAGCAAGCCGCCGCCGGCCGCCAGCATCGGCAAGGCGCGCGGGCGCCCGTACAGCGTCAGCACGACCAGTCCCGCCGCCGCCGCGAGCAGCCCGATCCATTCGACCAGCGCAAAACGCCAGTTCGGCGCCACAAACGCCACAGCGAGCGATAGCAGCACCGCTGCCCAGCCGAGCCGGCGCAACCAGCGCGGGTCGATCGCTACGCCGGCTTCGCGCGCATGGCGCTGCATTGACAGGCTAAGCAGCGACAGGCCGCCGAAGGCCAGCGGCAAGGCGACCGCCGCCATCACGCCGGCACCGCCTGCCTACGTCGGCGCGGCGGCATTTCGGCCACTTTCATACCCGCGCGTCGCGCGATGGCCGCGGCAAGCCCCGCAAAGGCGAACAGCGTCAGGTCGAACCCGGCGAACAGCCAGTCGCCGCCTGCCAGCGCGTTCCACAGCCCGCGTCCCGTCAGCGCGAACGACAGGATCGGCAGCGCCGCCGAACCCAGCGCCAAGACGGCAAAGGCCTCGCGCCACGCGCGCGTCGGCGAGCGCAGCATCGCAAAGGCGATCGCGGCGCCCCACGCCCAGAAGAAAGCGCTCACTTCGCCCTCGGCGCGGCCCGGCATCTGCATGGGAAGCAGGCGATTGGCGTAGAAAAAGGCGAGGATGGCGACCGGGAAGCCCGCCACCGCGCCGACATTGAGCCGCGCGGCGAGCCACGGCCCGACCCCGGGCGCCTGCGGGCGCGACCGGATCCACAGCACGAGCCCCGTCGCGATCGTCGCGGCGAGCGCCAATCCGCACAGGAAATAGAGCCAGCGGCTGACCTCGGGCGCGAACCGGCCCATGTGAAGGCCGTACAGGACACTATAAGTCTGCTGCGCGGGTCGCGCCTCGACATATTGTTTGAGGATGCGGCCCGTGACGCCATCGAAGCTGACTGTCCGCGCCGCATAGGCCAGCTGGTCGCCGTCATGGTTGCTGACCGTGACGATCGCGTTCGCGTCACCCGGATTGGCGATGCTGACGCGCCCGATGCGGCCTTCGCCGAACGCACGCTGCGCCGCGGCGAGCATCGGTCCGATCGGCGCGAGCGGTGCGGGTCGCCCTGCCGCTTCGCGGCTCACCAGCCCCGGCGCGGACTCGGCGAACGCGGTTGCGAGGTCGTCGCCGTAATTGGCGGTCGTGCCCCACGGCATGACAAGGGTCAGCAGCGTGACGATCCCGGTGACGGTGATCATCAAGTGGAAAGGCAGTGCCAGCACGCCCAGGACATTATGCGCGTCGAGCCAGCTACGCTTGCCCTTGCCCGCGCGGAAGGTGAAAATATCCTTGAAGATCCGCTTGTGGATGATGATCCCGCTGATGATCGCGATCAGCATCAGCATCGCTGCTGCCACCGCAAGGAAGCGGCCCCACGGGTAGGGCAGCTGCAATTCGAAGTGGAAGCGATAGAGGAATTCGCCGCCCAGCGTCGCGCGCGCGACGTCGGGACTGCCGCTGACCGGATCGAGCGCGATGTCGCGGTAGCCGAGCGGCGCGGCAGGATCGTCGAACACCGCCTGCGTCGTTGCAATGCGCTCGTCGGGCGCGCTCAGATACCAGCCTGCGGCCTTCGGATGGTGCGTGCCCAGCCAGCGAACCGCGGCTTCGATCGCCGCATCGGGCGGTGCCGTCTTCACGATTTCGGGCCGCATCCAGCCGCTGATCTCCGAACGGAACACCGTCGCGGTGCCGCTGAGCACGATCGCGAACAGCAGCCATCCCAGGATCAGCCCCGACCAGCTGTGCAGCCCGGCCATCGACTGGCGAAACCCCTGTTTCATACCGGCTGCCCGATCGACCAGGCAATCGCCGCGCAAATAGCGGTTGCCCCGAGGATACCCGCAGCGGCATGCCAGAGCCGCGGGACACCATATGCCCAGATCGCCGCCGCAGGCATCGCCAGAATCGCCGCGAGCGACGCGACGACGGTCGCTTCGGCGCGCTCCATCGGCAACCCGCGCGCCACGACATAGGCGACGGCGACGGCAAAGGCGTAACCACCGGCCGAAGCCAGCAACAGGCGGGCGATAGCCCGGGCAACAGGGATAGCGCGCAGGATCGACTGCGACGGGCTGAGGTTCATCGGCCCTCTATTACCTGTTGCGACTGATTTGCAATAACCAATCGCGCAGCGAAGCGATTTTTCCGAGGGGCACAAGAATCCGCCGCTCCTGCTTGCAAATGCGAGTTAGTCTCATTAGTGGCGCGTGACGCGAGTAAACAAAGGGGAAAATGATGCGCCGTTCCATTCGCCTGCTGCTGACCGGTTGCGCCTTGTGCGCGCCGACCTTGCTTTATGCGCAGCAGGGAGCGCCGCCGGTATCGGATGACGACAGCCAGGACGCGATCGTCGTCACGGGCTACGGCCGGACCAACGAGCCGACGGCGGCCACCGGCCTCCCCCTCTCGCCGCTCGAAACGCCGCAGACGATCAGCGTCATCACGCAGCAGCAGATCCGGGACCAGGGATTCAACACGATCAACGAGGCTCTGGACTTCACGGTCGGTATTTCCAAAAAGGATATCGACCGCGGGCGCAGCGCGATCACCGCGCGCGGTTTCGAGGTCCAGAATTTCCAGCTCGACGGCGCACCATTCGAAAATGGCAATGTCGGTTTTGGCGAGACGAGCACCGCGCAATATGAGCGCGTCGACCTGGTGCGCGGCGCCGCGGGCCTGATGCAGGGTGCCGGCGACCCCTCGGCGGTCGTCAACCTCATCCGCAAGCATGCGACGACAAGCGAGTTTGCCGGCAACGTCAGCCTCGAGGCCGGATCGTGGGACCGCTTCGCCGCCACGCTTGATATTCAATCGCCGCTCAATGCCGCGGGGACGGTGCGCGCACGCGCGGTCGCCCAAGCCTATACGCAGGACAGTTTCGTCGATCTGGAAAAGAAGAAAGGCCTCCTTCTCTATGGCGTGATCGATGCTGATCTGGGCGATCGTACAACGCTGTCGATTGGCGCAAGCTACCAGCGCGACGAGCGCGACGGAATCATGTGGGCGCAATTGCCCTACTGGTACGACGACGGCACGCGCACCGACTGGCCGCGCTCGAAGACCACGGGCGCCGACTGGGGCTTCTGGAACACGACCGAGATTTCGGCCTTTGCCACGCTCAAGCACAAACTGGGCGGTGACTGGGAAATTCGCGGCGATATCGGCTATCACAAGGGGCTTGAGAATTCGAAGCTGCTGTGGCTCGACGGCCTGCCCGACCGCGTCACCGGCGCGGGCGTGGCCACGTCGGGTTACTGGTACAAGACCGATCCCGAACAATGGCACGGCAGCATCCAGGCCCATGGCAGCTTCACCTTGCTGGGCGGGCAGCATGACCTCGCGTTCGGCGCGATGGCCAGCCGCGTCGACAACGGCTGGACGAACCGCGATCCGATCGCGATCGACCCGATCGAGGATTTCAACAGCTTCGATGGCCGGCTCGACGAACCCGAATGGGGCGACCGCTATGACATGTCCGGCTTCGGCAACACGACGCAGGCCGCGGTTTACGCCTCGACGCGGATCAGCCTGATCGGGGGTCTCAAGCTTATCGGCGGCGGGCGGCTCAGCTATTACAAGCGCAACGAGCATGAGAGCCTGTATAATCTTTCGCCCTACAGCCTGTCGTACAAGGGCCAGATCACGCCCTATGTCGGGCTGGTCTACAACCTCACCGACAATCTATCCGCCTATGCGAGCTACACCAATATCTTCAAGCCGCAGGGCGATCTGCGCGACCGCAACAACAACCTGATCGATCCGCTCGAAGGCACCAATTACGAAGCCGGGCTGAAAGCGCTGCTGCTCGATGGCCAGTTGCTGGCGACGGTGTCGGTCTATCGCATCGAGCAGGACAATCTGGCGGTGGCCGACGGGTTCATCCCCGGCACGCCGATTCAGGCCTATCGTGGCGCCAAGGGAACCGTCGCCAAGGGCTATGAGCTGGAAGTCGTCGGCAAGATCACCCCGCAATGGGACGTCAGCGCTGGCTGGAGCGACTATAGCGCCAAGGATGCCGCCGGTGCGCACGTGCTCGCCCACCAGCCGCGCCGCGTGTTCAACTTCGCGACCCGGTATGACTTTACCGGAACGCTGAGCGGGCTCAGCGTCGGCAGCGCACTCAAATGGGAAAGCCGCCCGCCGGTAACGTCGCCGCATCCCGTTACCGAGGTAGCGCAGCGTATCGGCCAGCCTGCTTATGCCCTCGTCAATATCATGGCGCGTTATGACCTGACCGAGGCCCTGTCGCTCCAGCTCAATGTCGACAATCTCTTCGACAAGCGCTTTTTCAGCGGCAATGTCTGGTTCCCCGGCTTTGTCTATGGCGAGCCGCGGAACGGCCGCGTAACGTTGAAATACGACTTCTGACGACGAAGCCGCCGGGTCGGTGCTTCAGATACTGGCTCGGCGGCGCATCGAAGGCGCGGCGGAACATCATATGGCAAAACCGTTTGGGCTGCCTAGAAGCCCCGGAAAGATGGCACCGGGTCGAACATCAGGGCAATGAACCCATAAGCGCTGGCGAGCAGCAGCAGCACGCCCGCGGCGCCGACCAGCCAGTCGGCACGCAGGCGGCGGACCAGCCACGCCCCGATCGGCGCGGCGGCGACCCCGCCGATCAGCAGGCCGATCGCCGCGGTGCTGAAACTCTCCCAGCCGAGCGCGCCGATGAACCCCGCGGCGATCGTCACGGTGACGAAGAATTCGGACGCATTCACCGTGCCGATCACGGTCCGCGGTTCGGCGCCTTGCGCGAGCAGATTGGCGCTGACAATCGGTCCCCAGCCACCCCCGCCCGACCCGTCGGCGATCCCGCCGACAAGGCCCAACGGACCGACAAGCTTGAGGCTGCGATAGGTTTGCGGGCGCCGCGCGCCGCGCCACAGCAGATAGATGCCGACCGCGCCCAGATAGGCGAGCACGACCGGCCGCGCGATACTGTTGTCGATATTGGTCAGGATCCAGACCCCGATCAGCCCGCCGACAATGCCCGGCACGACGAGCCGGCGAAACAGGCGCCAGTCGACGTTGCGCTGCATCGCATGGGCAAGCCCCGACACGCCGCCGGTGAAACTTTCGGCGACATGCACCGCCGCCGAGGCGGAGACGGGCGGCAATCCCAGGACGAGCAGCAACGCGGTGCCGATGACCCCGAACGCCATGCCGAGCGCACTATCGATCAATTGCGCCGCGAAGCCGATCAGGATGAAGGGCAAGAGCGTCCAGAGCGTCAGCCCGTCGAACAGCGTCATCGGGCAGCCTGCTGACGACGTGCCGGCTTGCCGGTGCGGCGCGTGAACAGAAAAACCGCGGGAAAGCCGAGTGCGATCAGCGAGAGCGCCCCGGCGAAGATCGGCTCCCCTCCCGCCAGCCAAGGCAGCACCGCGGCCCAGATCGACACGCCGAGCACGGTCAGCAACGTCTGTTCCTGGTCGATATCGGTATCGACCGCCAGCGGCACGCCGCGCGCGTCGGCGCGCAAGGCCTCCAGACGGCGCGCGACCGGGCTGTGCGGCGCCGACCGCCGGCCGGGCACCAGCGACGACAGCACCGATCCCAGCCCCGCTCCGACCAGCCGGACGCCGACCGCGCGCGCAAAGGCACGCGGCTCCTCGAGCCGGTCACCAACTGCGCGAAGGCTGAGCCGGCCGCCGAAAACCAGGTCGATCAGCGCTTCGCCGGTCACCGCCTTGATCGGCCGCTCCTGCGCCTCATGGCTCGCCTCGATCCAGTCGAAAATGGCGTTCGGAACGTCGATGCTGCACGCACGCTCCAGACCCTGGAACCCCGGCGCGCTGTTGGCCTCGCAAATCCGGTATCCTTCGTTGTCGAACAATATGTCGACCCCCGCAATCTCGAGCCCCAGCGTATCGGCGGCGCGGGCGGCAAGGTCGGCCATCTCGCCGGTCGGCGTATAGGCGATGCCGACGCCGCCCAGCGAGACGTTCGATTTGAAATGCCCGGCGGGCGAGCGCCGCTCCATCGCCGCAATCACGCGCCCACCGATCACCAGCACCCGCACGTCGCGGCCATGGCTCGACCGCACATAATGCTGGAACAGGAAATCGGCCTTGGCATCTGCGCTGGCGAGCAGGCCGGCGAGATCCTCGAACTGGCTGCGGTCTTCGCATTTCAGGACGCCCGTACCGCGCGTCCCGCGCAGCGTCTTGACGATCACCGGAAATCCCAGTTCTTCCTCGACGACATCGACGTCCATCGGAAATTTGCCGAGGATCGTCGCCGGGATCGGCAATCCGGCGCGCGCAAGCCGCTGCATCGTGTGCAGCTTGTCGGCAACGAGGTCGATGGCCTCGGGACCATTGATCAGGCGCACGCCCCGGCGTTCGAAATGGCGAAGCACCGCGAGGGTGAAATAGTCTGTTTCGGCGCCTGTCCGGCACAGGATGAAATCGGGCCGCGCGAGCGAATGGCCTTCATAATGGACCGACCAGCCGTCGACCGGCGCCGCGACGATATCGAAATTATGCGGTTTCAGGACGTGCAGTTCGATCCCGCGCGCAGCCGCCGCCTCCTGAAACCGCAGGATTTCGGGGACCTCCGGCAGGGCCGGATCGAGATCGCGCCCAAAGAAAATCCAGCCCAGCAACGATCGGCTCCTTCGATATCTGGTCGAACGCATTACCCCAGTGCCAGAAAACGTCCCGATCGCGCAATCGTTCAAGCGGCGGCATGGGTTAAGTTCCTGTTTTGCCGTTTCGATCGGCGTGATCACTCCGAACCGGACCATTCAAGCCCCGAAATTCGCGTTCTTCGGCCCGAATCCGCCTTAAACCTCCCCTCCACGGCACGTTAAAGCTCGCATGACCATCAAAGCGACACCATCGAACGAGCCGGTAGGACGGCTCCTGGATTGGCTGGGGCTTCGCCACTCGCGCGGCTCCCCTTCGGCAAGCGGACAGGCGCCGCCGGGCGGAAGCGGCACGCGCGACCTCTCACAGCTCGCCCGGCATCAGCTTATCGGCACGATCATGGCGTTTCTGGTCGACAATGATCTCGACGTCTCGCCGACGAACCTGTTACTGGCGCATGGTGCGTTTTCGGGTTCCAATCCGCATCTGGCGCGGCAGATCTCGATGCGCTCGCAATCGCCCGAAGGCGTCAGCCAGCGTTGGCTCGACGAGCTTGCCGAACAAGATAGCGGCCAGCCCGACCGCGCCGACCTCGACCGGCTGATTACCCGCCTCGAAACCAACCTCGAATCCTTTCACGCGAACACCAGGGAAGCTCGCAGCGTCACCAGCGACTATGGTTCGGAACTCGAACAGCATGTCATCGACCTCGAACAGCTTCAGAAAACCGGCCGCATCGTTTCCAGCCTCGCCGATCTCGCCAAGGTCATGCTCGATCGCACGCGCAAGGCCGAGGACGACATGCGCAAGAGCGAGGACGAAGCCAAGGCGCTGCGCCGCAGCCTCGCGCGCGCCAAGCGCGATGCCGAGGTCGATTTCCTGACCGGCCTGCCGAACCGCCGCGCCTTCGAAGTCCTCCTCGACCGGCACTTCAAGGAAGCCCGCGCTGCATGCGAGCCGCTCAGCGTCGCCTTTTGCGACATCGACGAATTCAAGAAGGTCAACGATGTCCATGGTCACGAGGCGGGCGACCGCGTGATCAAGGCAATCGCCGATACGCTCGCGCGGATTTCGAACGATCATTGTCACGTCGCGCGTCATGGCGGCGAGGAATTCGTCATGCTGTTCCGCGGCCTGACGCCCGGACAGGCGGCCGAAAAGCTCGACGACGCGCGCGAGGCGCTGGCGGACCGGCGGCTGATCAATCGCAAGACCGACGAGCCCTTTGGCCAGATCACCTTCTCGGGCGGCGTCGCCGACGTCTTTGGTTATGGCGACACGCGCGCCGCGCTGAAGGCGGCCGACGACGCGCTGTACAAGGCGAAGGCGGGCGGACGAAACCGCGTCGAAATCGCCGACCCAGCCTGAATTTTCAAGCTTCCCGCGAGGGGGCGGGCGAACCGCGGGCGATCGTGCACCAGAGCAAGATCGCCCGCGGTTTTAACCGTCAGACGGCAGGTCGCCGTGCGTAATAGCCGAAGGCCGCAATGACGGCGTAGCACAGCGCCGGAAGCAGCAGCGCCGTTGCAAGGCTGCCGGTCAGGTCGGCGAGCGCCCCGGTTGCGAGCGGCACGACCGCGCCGCCGAAGATCGCGACGTTGATGATCCCCGACCCGTCCGCCGCCCGGCTGCCGAGCTTTTCGGATGCAAGGCTGAAGATCGTCGGGAACATGATCGCGTTCATCAGGCCGATCGCAAGCAGGCTGTACCCCGAGAGCAAACCGGTCGTGTTGGTCGAGATCAGGATCAGCGTAATCGCACCGATCGCAACGCACGCCAGAAGCTTCCCGGGGCTGACGACGCGCATCAGGCCCGATCCGATAAACCGGCCGATCATCGCGCCGCCCCAGTAAAGCCCGATCAGCTTGCCTGCGGCCTGTTCGGCAAGCCCCATGACACCCGGCTGCATCAGATAATTGACGATCAGCGACCCGATCGACACTTCCGCGCCGACATAGAGAAAGATGCAGAGCGCGCCAAATCCGAAGCGTGGACGTTTCAGCAGGTCGAAACCTGCAAGACCCGCACTCGCTTCGTGCTTCTCGCCCTGCAAGCGGTTGCGGAACATCCACACGGCACCCGCGACCACCAGCAGCGCGACGGCGATGCCGAGATAGCCATGGACGATCGCCTGGCTTTCGGCGGTGCGATAGGCGTCGAGTTCTGCACCCGACAGATCTTCGGCCTTCATCGTGGCGAGGCTGCCAAGGATCAGCACCGAACCCGCGATCGGAAAGATCGTTGTGCCGAGCGAGTTGAACGCCTGCGCGAAGGTCAGGCGGCTGTGCGCGGTCTCGGGTTTGCCGAGCAGCGAAATCAGCGGGTTGGCGACGACCTGCACGATCACCACGCCGCTCGCGAGCACGAAGAGTGCGAACAGGAACAGGCCATAGACCGCATTCTGCGAGGCCGGGATAAACAGCAGGCAGCCGACCATCATCGTCAGCAGCCCCGCCACCGCACCGCGCATATAACCGATCTTCTTGACCAGCTTCGCGCCCGGAATGCCGATCACCAGATAGGCGGTGAAGAAGCAGAACTGCACCAGCATCGCCTGCGTATAATTGAGCGTGAACAGTTCCTTAAGCTTCGGAATGATCACGTCGTTGAGGCTGGTGATCCCCCCGAAAATGAAGAACAGCCCCATGACGAACAGCCGCAATTCGGGCGCGTCGACATGCGCACCCTGCCCCGCGCCGGCGTGCGCGTCGCCGCTCGACGTAATATCTGGCGCTAGTGCCATATCTCTCTCCCCGACCTTGTTTCAGGCTAACCCGAATGCCGGTCTTGTCATTTTACCGCGGGCGGGCAAGGCAGATTCTCTCCCACCGCCTCGACATTCGTATTCAGCAGCGTCGCGGCGAAGCCCTTGTCGCTCTGGATCGTCGCCGCATAGTCGACCTGCCGCAGGTTGGCGCCCGCGTCGGCAAAGCAGCGGAGCGGCACCTTGATCGTCGACACCTGCCCCTTGGGCGCCGCGTTGACCGCGGCGGAGATGTCGAACGCCTTGCCGCCGAGCGCGAGGGTCACCGGCGCGCTGCCGATCGCATCGACCCTCCAGTCGACGCGGAGCGCAAAGCTGTTATTGAGCTGGCGCGACAGGTCGGCATAGGGACCGCTGAGATGCAGCGCGGCGGGGCCGGTCCACACGAACGACTTGCCGTCCTCCTGCGCCCGCACATCGACCGAGCGCGTGGCGATCAGGCCGCCGGGGCTCGATACCGGGGCGGACGCGACCGGACGCGCGCCGCCGGCATCGGTGACTGTCAATGTCCAGGGCGCGCGCGCGCGGCCGCCCGAGAAGAAATTCTCGACATTCAGCGCCGCCGTAATGTCGACGCCCAATTCTTCGGAGAGCTGCGGAACGGTCGTGCTCGCGCCATATTTCAATCCGTAGCCGACCGCGAACTGCGGCTTTTCGACAGGCGAACGCGCGTCGGCGGGCCACGCGAAGGGCAAGGTTCCGGTAAAGGCGCGCGGCGTCTTTCCGTCCTTCCCCGCGACGAGCACGTCGGCGACGCCGGAACCCTGCGACCCCGGCAGCCAGCCCGCGACGAAGGCGTCGGCGGCGTTGATTTCGGGGTTGGTGAACATCGGCCGCCCCGACAGGAACAGCGCGACCACCGGGATGCCTGCCGCCTTCAACTTCCTGAGCGTCGCAAGGTCGGTTGCCTCCGACGGCTGATAGTCGAGTGTCGCGACATCGCCCTGAAATTCGGCATAGGGATTTTCGCCGAACACGAC
>NZ_DASWTD010000377.1:0-9439 GCF_036402335.1 Sphingopyxis sp.
CCCGCGGTACGCGAGGCCGCGGAGCGTCGCGGACGGAAGCTGATCGACGTGCGCACGCCTCCGCCCGGGATCCCGGTCGGGTCGGGGCGCAAGCGCAGCGGGAAGCGGCTGCTGACCGTCGGCACCGATTGCGCGCTCGGCAAGAAATATGCCGCGCTGGCGCTTTTCCGCGCGTTCGAAGCGCGCAGCATCGACAGCGATTTCCGCGCCAGCGGCCAGACGGGGATCATGATCGCCGGCGGCGGTATCGCGATGGATTCGGTCGTCTCCGATTTCGAGGCCGGTGCGGCCGAGTTGCTGTCGCCCGACGCCGCCGCGAGCCATTGGGACGTGATCGAGGGTCAGGGGGCGCTGACGCACCCATCCTATGCCGCGGTGTCGCTGGGGCTGCTCCATGGCAGCCAGCCCGATGTCTTCGTCGTCTGCCACGAGCCCGGCCGCACCGCGATGCTCGGCACCGCGGGCTATACGCTGACCAGCGTCGAAGAAATCGTCGAACTCACGATGCTGCTCGGCCGGCGGACCAATCCCGCGATCCGTTGCGGCGGTTTCGCTTTCAACACCTCGGCACTCGACGAAGCGGCCGCGGCCGAACTGATGGCGCGCGAGAGCGCACGGCTCGGCTTGCCGGTCGCCGATCCGGTCCGTGGCGGGTCCGCATTCGACGCGCTCGTCGACAGCTGCCTCGCCTGATCATTTTCGGAGATTTGCCATGACCCGATTTCCGGCCCTGTGCCGTACCGCATTCGCCGCCGCGCTCCTCGGCTCGATCGCTCTGCCCTGCGCTGCCATGGCGCAAACCGCCGCGGAAATGACCTACAACATCCCGCAGGACCGGATCGGCGGGCTCGCCGATTTCGTCGACGGCGTGATGGCGCAGCAGATCGCAACGCGCGAAGTCGCGGGCGCCATCGTCACCGTCGTCTATCGCGACAAGGTCCTTTTCTCGCGCGGCTATGGCTTTGCCGATATCGACAAGGGCGTCGCGGTCGACGGGCAGCAGACCTTGTTCCGGCCGGGATCGGTGTCGAAGATGTTCACCTGGACCGCTTTGCTGCAACAGGTCGAGGCCGGCCGCGTCGATCTCGACGCCGATGTGAACAAATATCTCGATTTCAAGATTCCCGCGTTCGAGGGCAAGCCGATCCGCGTGCGCGACCTTTTGTCGCACACGCCGGGGATGAGCGACGTCGGCGGCCTGACCGCGCCGAGCCCCGACAAGATCACGCCCTATGTCGAATGGATGAAGACCCACATTCCGGTCCGCCATTGGGCCCCGGGGACCGAAACCTCCTATTCGAACTATGGCTCGGTGCTCGCGGGCTATATCGTCGAGCGGGTGTCGGGCGAAGCTTTCCCCGATTATGTCGAAAAGCATATCTTCGCGCCGCTCGGCATGAATTCCACGACCTTTCGCGAACCGCTGCCCGCGGCGCTCGCACCGCGCATGGCGTCGGGCTATCAGGTCAAGGACGGACGGCTGGTCGCCGACCCGTTCGAGCTGTTCAGTCCGGTGATGCCCGCGGGATCGGGGACGAGCAGCGGCCCCGACATGGCGCGTTTCATGATGGCGATGATGAACGGCGGCGCGCTGGGCAAGGCGCGCATCCTGAAACCCGCGTCGGTCAAGCTGCTGATGACCAATTCGGTCGCCAACGCCCCCGGCCTGCCGGGTATGGCGCACGGATTCTTCGTCGTCCGCGAGAAGGGTCCGCGCATGGTCGGCCATGGCGGCAACACCGGCGATTTCCATTCGAACATGATCCTCGCGCCCGAGGCCGGGCTCGGCTTCTTCGTTTCGGAAACCGGCGGTCAGGGCAGCTATGGCGGCCGAACCGAACTGACCGAGGCGCTGATCGGCCGGCTGTTCCCGGTCGCCCCCGCCGCCCGCGTCGCTGCGCCCGCGGGAGAGGTACTACCGCTCGGCGCCTATCGCGTGAACCGCCGCGATTATGCGCGCACCCCCAATCCCGAGCGCGACCTGAAGATCGCAGCGGCGGGCCCGAACGCGGTCACCGTCACCAACGACGGGAAGACCACCTATTGGGAACGCGTCGGCCCGATGCGCTTCGAACAGGCCACCGGCGCCCGCGCCGGCGGTCCTTATGAGCAATTGCTGTTCCACGGCGCCGAGGGGCGCTGGCGCCTGTCCTTCACATCGCAACCGCATGTTCTCTATCATTTCGTCCAGCCCTGAGGAGAAGCCGTCATGAAGCTGTTGATCGCCCTCGCGCTCTCCTGCGCACCCGTCGCCGCCCTTGCGCAGACCGTCGCGGCCGACACGCCCGGCAAGCTCGCCAGCGGCGTCCAATATGTCCAGCCCAAGGACTGGACCGCATCGAAGCAAGACCCCGCGCTGATCTTCACCTCACCCGAGGGTGACCTGCGCATCGTCGTCGCCGAGATCGGCACCGCTGCCGATGCCGCCGACGCCGCCGCCAAGGCGTGGGCGGTGGTCCGTCCGGGCGCGGTGCCGACGCAGCGCACCAGCACCGCCGCGCCCCCGGCCGACGGCTGGGACGAGCGCGTGAGCTTCGCCTATGAAACGCTGCCGACCGAGCGCGCTGCGCGTTCGGCAAGCGCGCTGCGCAAGGGCAGTGCGTGGACCGTGCTGATCGTCGACGGATCGGCGGGCACCGCTGCGAAGCGCTCGGCCGCAATGTCGGTGGTCTCGCAGGGTCTTCGCCCCGCCGGGTTCCAGAAGGAAAGCTTCGCCGGCAAGACCGCGCACGAGCTGACCCCCGAGCGAATCAAGCTGCTCACCGATTTCGTCGAGGCGAGCCGGCAGGAGCTCGAGGTTCCCGGCGTCGGCTTTGCGCTGATCGACGATGGCAAGGTGCTCTGGCAGGGCGGCTTCGGCGTCCGCGCGCTCGGCTCGCCCGAAAAGGTCGACGAGCACACCAAGTTCATGATCGCGTCGAACACCAAGGGGATGACCACGCTGCTCCTCTCGACGATCGCCGACGAGGGCAAGCTGCGCTGGGACGAAAAGGTCGTCGATCTCTATCCCGAATTCCGCCTCGGCAATGACGAGGTCACCAAGTCGGTGCTCGTCAAGCATCTGATCTGCGCCTGCACCGGCCTGCCGCGCAAGGATTTCGGCTTCATCCTCGCCGACAAGGGGCAACCCGCCGCGGACACGTTCAAACAGCTGGCCGCGACGATGCCGACCAGCAAGTTCGGCGACCTGTTCCAGTATAACAACCAGCTCGCCTCGGCGGCGGGCTATGTCGGCGGGCATATTCTCTATCCCAAGATGGAATTCGGTGCCGCCTATGACCGCGCGATGGAGGAAAAGGTCTTCAAGCCGCTCGGCATGAAGGACAGCACCTTCGATTATGCCGAGGGCATGGCGGGCAATTGGGCGGCGCCGCACGGCCTCGATATCGACGGCAAGGTGACCTTGATGTCGAACGACTTCAACTGGTCGCCCTATCCCTATCGTCCCGCGGGTGCGGCCTTTTCCACGACCGCCGACATGGTGCGCTACGTTCAGCTCGAACTCGGCAAAGGCATGCTCGACGGCAAGCGCGTCGTGAGCGAAAAGAACCTGCTCGCGCGGCGCGAGAAGGGCGTGCAGGTCGGACCCGACAGCTGGTACGGTATGGGCCTGTTCCAGCGCGACGCCTCGGGTGTGCAGGTCGTGACACACGGCGGTACGCTGGTCGGCTATCACAGCACCTGGTTTGCGCTTCCCGAGTCCGGCGTCGGCATGGTGATCCTGACCAACAGCGATCCGGGCGCGTCGATGTTGGCTCCGACGCTCCGCCGCCTGCTCGAAATACTCTATGACGGCCAGCCCGAGGCGGCGCGCGACATCACCGCGGCAGCGACGCGGATCAAGGCGCAGGCCAGCGCGAAGCGCGAGCGGCTGACCTATCCGGGCGATCCCGCAGTGCTCGCGAATCTCGCAGGCCATTATCGCGACCCGTCGGTTGGCCAGATCACGATCAGCGAGAAGAACGGCGAGAAATGGATCAAGGCGGGCTTTGTCGAGGGGCCGATCGCGACGCGCAAGAATGCCGACGGCAGCATGTCGATCATCTCGGTCGGGCCCGGCAATATCGGCGTCGATGCGCTCGTCGGCACCAAGGATGGCAAGCGTACGCTGAACATCAACGACGGCCAGCAGACGCAATATCTGTACGTCGAGGACTGACAATCAGGGAGATTACTGCATGACCCGGCCGTTCGCGCTTGCCTTTGCCGCGGTGCTGCTGGTCGGCGCGGCGGCGCCGCCGCCTGCCGCCTATGACATCGTCATTCGCGGCGGCCGCGTGCTCGACGGGGCTGGCAACCCTTGGGTCACGGCCGATGTCGCGATCAAGGACGGCCGCATCGCGCGGGTCGGCGTGATCGAGGCCAAGGGGAAGCAGGAAATCGACGCAAGCGGCCGCTATGTCTCGCCGGGCTTCATCGACATGCTCGACCAGTCGGGACGCGTGCTGCTGCGCGACGGATCGGCGGCGAACAAGCTCCAGATGGGGGTCACCACGCTGATCGCCGGCGAAGGCGGCACCGCCGTGCCGGCAGGCGAACTTGCGGGATACTTCAATACGCTCGAGACGCAGGGCATCGCGGTCAATTTCGGCACCTATTATGGCGCGATCCAGGCACGCGTGAAGGTGATGGGCGACGGCGCCGGTGCCCCCGACGAAATGCAGATGCGCGCGATGGAAGAGGAAGTGCGCACCGCGATGAAAGCGGGCGCGTTCGGCATTTCGTCGGCGCTCATCTATTCGCCGGCAAGCTTTCAGGCGACCGATGATCTCGCGCGGCTGGCGGCGATCCCCGGCAAGTGCGGCGGCTTCTATGCGACCCACATGCGCGACGAGAGCGACAAATTGCTCGCCGCGATCGACGAGGCGGTCACGATCGGCGAACGCAGCGGCGCGAAAGTCGAGATTTTCCACATCAAGGCCGCCTATGCGCCGCTGTGGGGCAAGCTGATGCCGCAGGCGATCACGCGGATCGAGGCGGCGCGGACGCGCGGCGTCGACATCGGCGCCAACATCTACCCCTATCGCGCCGGTGGCACCGGGCTCGACGTGACGATACCGACGCATGTCTTCGCCAAGGGCCGCGAAGCCGCGCACGCCGCGCTGCGCGATCCTGCGGTGCGCGAACAACTCAAGAAGGAACTCGCGGCGGGCCCCCAGCCCGACTGGTCGAACCTCGTCCACGCCTCGGGCGGGTGGAAGAACGTCGTGCTCGCCAACGGACAGGCCGAACAATACAAGCGTTTCAACGGCCAGAATTTCGCCGACATCGGCAAGGCGCTGGGCAAGGATCCCGCCGACGCGGCGTGGGACATCTGGCTCGCCGCCTTGCCCGCGCGCGCCTCGGCGCTCTATTTCATGATGGACGACAAGGACATCGACCTTGCGATGAAACAGCCGTGGGTCAGCGTCGGCACCGACGCCTCGGCAGCGGACGGCACGGTGGATCCCGAGACGGCGGGGCGGCCGCATCCGCGCTCCTACGGCACCTTTCCGCGCATCATCGCCGATTATGTCCAGGCGCGTCCCGTCCTGACCCTGCCCGACGCGATCCGCAAGATGACCGGCTGGCCTGCACAGCGGCTGGGCCTCGCCGATCGCGGGCTGCTGCGCGAAGGTATGCGCGCCGACATCGTCGTGTTTGACCTTGCGGCGATCAAGGATCAGGCGACCTATGAGGCCCCCACCGCCGCACCCGCGGGGATCGGCGACGTGATCGTCAACGGCGTCGTAGCGCTTGCCAAGGGACAGCCGACGGGGTCGCGGAGCGGTAACGTCCTGCGCCATACCTGCCCGGCCGCCTGACCGGCCCGCACGGCAATTTGGGCAATGGCACTTTTCGGGTAGGGAAGCGCCGCGACAAATCTTTGTGACCTTGGGGAGCCAGTTCGCCGTGCCGATCGACATCGATCCTTTTCACGCCATCGCCATCAGCCGTCTCGCGCATCGCATGCGGGCCGAGGGGCGTTCGGTGATTCATATGGAGTTCGGCCAGCCGTCGACCGGAGCGCCCGCGGCAGCGATCGAGGCAGCGCACCGCATCCTCGATGCCGACGGCATGGGCTATTGGGAAAGTCCGGGTCTCAAGGCGCGTATCGCCGCGCATTATGGCGAAGCCTATGGCGTTTCGGTCGATCCCGAACAGATCATCCTGACATGCGGCGCATCGCCAGCCTTCGTGCTTGCCTTGTCCTGCCTGTTCTCGCCCGGCGCGAGGGTCGCTCTCGCCCGGCCCGGTTATGTCGCTTACCGAAATACTCTCAAGGCGCTCCATCTCGTACCGGTCGAACTTGCCTGCGGCGAAGCCGAACGGTTCCAGATCACCGCCGACGCGGTCGAACGAATGGAACCCGCTCCCGACGGGCTGATCGTCGCGAGCCCGGCAAACCCCACCGGCACCATCATCCCGCCGGAAGAGCTCCGCGCGCTGGCCGACGTCTGCAAACGCCGCGGCATCGCCCTCGTCTCGGATGAAATCTATCACGGGCTCAGCTAGACGCTTCCCGCCGACACCATGCTGCAGCACGCGCCCGACGCGCTCGTCGTCAACAGCTTCTCCAAATATTTCAGCATGGCGGGCTGGCGCCTCGGATGGCTCGTCGTTCCCGCGACGCTGATCGACGCCGCCCGCGCCCGCATGGGCAACCTGTTCCTGACGCCGCCCTCGCTCGCCCAACATGCCGGCCTGATCGCGTTTGACTGCCGCGACGAGCTCGAGGGCCATATCCAGACCTATGCGCGCAACCGCGACCTCCTGCTCGGGGCACTTCCGCAAATGGGCCTGCGGCGGATCGCGCCGCCCGACGACGCCTTCTATATCTACGCCAACGTCGGCCACCTGACGAACGACAGCCTTTCGTTCTGCGAGGCCCTGCTCAACGATACGGGCGTGGCCGTGGCTCCAGGGCTGGATTTCGATCCGGTCGACGGCAACGACTTCATCGCCTCAGCTTCGCCGTCTCCACCGATCTGGTCGAAGAAGCGATCCGCCGCATCGAACCATGGCTTGCCGCCAGACCCCTGATCGGCGCCAGCTGCTGATTCCGGCGCCGATTTTCAGACGACCTGTCTATTGCAGATTTGCAGGAAGCCGGCCGCCATGAACGACGCCATGCGGGCCTTGATCGCCTCAAAATCCTCGGACTGGCAAAGGCCGCCCGACAGCTTGTCGATGCGTCCGGTTCGCGCGAGCGTGACCATCAGCGCGCCGGTGACGAAATGATAGCCCCAGAAGATGTCTTCCTCGGCGCAATCGGGCATCGCTTTCTTCAATAGTTCGATCAGGCGGAGCACGACGGGATCGAAATGGCTATCCATCAATTCGGCGCCCCATTCCGGGGTGTTGGCGACCTGGGCGCCCAGCGCACCATAGTTTTTCCAGCCTTCGCCGCCATGGATATAAAGATCGAGGTCAGTATCGAGAAAGGCGCGAAGCGCACCCTCGATCGTCGGCTTGCCCCCGCTCGCCAGCTCATATTCGTCGAGCGCCTGCATCCGTTTGGTGCTCGTGACCACTGCGCGCCGCGCGAAGACGGCGTCGAACAGCTTCTTCTTGTCCTCGAAATAATAGTTGAGCAGCGTGTGATGAACGCCGACGCGCTTGGCGACATCCTTCAGCGTCACGCCATGCAGGCCATGGCGCGAGAACAGCAGTTCCGCCTCGTCGAGGATTTGCTCCATCGTTTCGGCGCGCTGTTCGGCCTTGGTCGATCGCCGACGTGGTTTCGCCTGTTCTGCCACTCGTCCGACTTCCAGTTTCTGTTCCGTCGCCGCCCCTGCCGCGACGCCCCTATGCCGATCAACCCGCGCCATGGTCGGTCCGCAAGCGAATCTTATCGATTTTTCCGGTCGGCGCCAGCGGCATGGCGGAAAGGCGCACGACCGCATCGGGAATCCACCATGGCGCGACGCGGCCGGCGAGCGGCGCGAGCAGGTCGGCGTCGCTGATATCCTCGCCCGCGCGAAGCTCGACGAGCAGCACCGGCCGTTCGCCCCATTTCTGATCCTCGCGGCCGATGACCGCGGCGAGCGAGACCTGCGGCAGCGCACCGACCACCGCCTCGATTTCGGCGGGATTGATCCATTCGCCGCCCGACTTGATCAGATCCTTCGCGCGGCCGGTGATGACCAGATTGCCCTTTGCGTCGATCCGCGCAAGGTCGCCGGTCGCAAACCAGCCGTCAGCGTCGGTCGCCGGTTCCGCCTGCCCCATATAGCGTTCGACCACCGCCGACCCGCGCACGCGCAAATGCCCTTCGCCGCCGCGTTGCCCGGCAAGCGCCGCGCCCGCGGCATCGGTCAGCAGCAGGTCGACACCGATCGCCGGGCGCCCCGAAACCGTCGCGGTGCGCAGCGGGTCGCCGGGAGGCGCGATGGTGCCGAGCGGCGACAATTCGGTCATGCCCCAGCTCGTCTGCACGGTGACGCCAAGCCGCCGTTCGATGCGTTCCATCAGCGCGGGCGCCATCGGCGCACCGCCGACGATGATGCGCTCAAGCGACGGCAATTCGCCGCCTGACGCCTCCAGATATTCGACGACGCCAAGCCAGACGGTCGGGACGCCGACACCGATCGTGACGCCCTCTGACGCGATCAACCGCGCGAGGCTGGCGCCGTCGGCCTGCCGCCCCGGAAGGACGAGCTTGCCGCCGACCGCGGGCAGCGCGAACGGAAGGCCCCACGCGTTGGCATGGAACATCGGAACCACGGCAAGCACGGCATCGCGGCTGGTGAAAGCCATGACGTCGGCCTGAAGCGTGCGAAGCGTGTGAAGGAAACTCGCGCGGTGCGTATAGGTCACCCCCTTCGGTGCACCCGTCGTTCCCGAGGTGAAACAGAGGCCGGCGGGCGAACGCTCGTCGAAGCCACCCCATTTGGCGCCGCCGGGGGCATCGCCGATCAGCACTTCGAGTTCGTGGAGCGGCGGCGCGGCGGCGGGCCATTCACCAGCCGCGCCGTCGATCGCCAGCACCTGCCCAATCGCCGGCGCGCGCTCGACGATCAACCGCGCGAGCGGCAGCAGGTCGGCGCTGACGATCAGCAGCCTCGCGCCCGATTGTACCGCCATCGCCGCGAGCTGCGGCGCGGTCAGGCGCGGGTTGAGCGTGTGGCAGACGGCGCCCATTCCCATCGTCGCATACCAGGCCTCGACATGCGCCTGGCTGTTCCAAGCGAGCGTTGCGACGCAGTCACCCTCGCCCACGCCAAAGCCCTCCAAGAGCGACGAGATCGCAACGCTGCGTTCGCGCAATGCGGCATAGCCGATCCGCGCGACGCTGCCGTCCTCGCGCGCCGTGACGACCTCTGCGTCGCCGTGCCAGCGCGCGGCGTGATCGAGGAATTTGTCGAGGGTCAGCGGGTAATCCTGCATGCTACCGTGGATCATGGACAGGCAACACCCTTTGCCAGCACCGGCGACATGATGCCGGTGTTCCAGTTCC
>NZ_DASWTD010000378.1:0-2749 GCF_036402335.1 Sphingopyxis sp.
CGAGACGAAGGGCGCGTAGCTGCGCCGCAGGCCCTCCAGGATCATCCTTCTTTTTCAATCTCTTGCTGCCCATCGGTCGGCCGCCATCTCCAGATTATTCAATTTTTGAATTAATTCATTGCAAAATTCAGATTTTGAAACCACAAGCCCGTCTAGAGCGATCGGCAATGGGAGTATATAAAAATGAGCGACGGCAAAACCCCGGGTATCCTGTTTATGGCCGGCGCCGCAGCACTGCTGGCCGTGCCCGCCGTCGCCCAGGAGCCGGCCGGCGATGGCGTGTCGGGTGATGAAATTGTGGTCACCGCGCAGAAGCGCGAGGAGCGGCTCCGCGATGTTCCGGCCTCGATCAGCGTGCTGAGCGGGGACATGCTCGAAGCCTCGGGGAGCCGCAGCCTCGCCGATTTTGCGACGCATATCCCCGGCCTGGCCGTGAACAGCGGCGGCACGCCGGGCAAGACGTCGATCGTATTGCGCGGCATCTCGACGGGTTCGGGCGGCGCGCTCGTCGGGACCTATCTCGACGATACCCCGCTCGGGACCAGCTCGGGTTTTGCGCGCGGTTCGTCCTTTCAGCTCGATCTCATGCCCTATGATCTCGACCGCCTCGAAGTTCTGCGCGGTCCGCAAGGCACGCTCTATGGCGCAAGCACCATGGGCGGTCTCCTGAAATATGTGCTCCGGGCGGCCGATCCCGGCGATCTCGAAATGCGGGCCGGCGGCGGTATCGAGAGCATCGCCAATTCGGGTCGCCTTGGCTGGGGCACGCGCGGCATGGTCAACGTGCCACTCATTGCCGACACGCTCGCCGTCCGGGTAAGTGGCTTCTATCAGGACAATGCGGGCTGGATCGACAACCCCGCGCTCGGCATCCGCAACGAGAACGGCTCGGTGCAGAAGGGCGGCCGGGCCGCCATCTTCTGGCAAGCGACGGACCGCCTCACGGTCAAGGCATCCGCCATGCTTCAGGATATCGAATCCGACGGCAATGCTGCGATCCAGCTCGACGCGGTGACACTCGAGCCGACGATCGGCAAGTACAGCCGCGCCCACGCGCTGGCCGAGCCCTATAGTCAGAAGCTGCGCTACTATGCCGTCAGCGCGGACTGGGACGTCGATTTTGCGACCGTCACCAGTGCCACCAGCTGGTCGCGCTCGCGCAATATTTCCGTGGTCGATGAATCCGCTCTCTACGGGCCGCTCTTTCCCGATTTCGACCCGGCCGCGCCGGCCGATGGCTTGTCGGCTTTCACACTCGATGTGAAGCTCAACAAGTTCACGCAGGAACTGCGCATCGCCTCGCCGAAGAGCGACCGCTTCGAATGGCTCGTCGGCGGTTTCTACACCGATGAAGATGTGCTCAACCGCCAGATGCTCAGTGCGCAGAATCCGGACGGGACGCCGATCTTCTCGCTCGACCCCTTCGCCACCGTCCACTGGCCGACGAGTTACCGCGAATATGCGGCATTCGGCAATGCCACCTACAAGTTCAGCCCCGCATTCGACATTACCGGCGGCATCCGCTTCAGCCACAACAGTCAGGACTATGTGCAGGATATCGACGGCCCGGTGTTCGGCGGGTTCAGCCGCACCGCGCTGAAATCCAGCGACGATGTCACGACCTGGTCGGCGAGCGCGCGCTTCCGCCCGAACGGGACCTCGACCCTCTATGCCCGCATTGCGAGTGGCTACCGCCCGGGCGGGCCGAACGCCCCGTTGATCGGAGCGCCCGATTCCTATGCGTCGGACCGGCTGACCAACTATGAGGTCGGCTACAAGGGCTCGCTGCTGGGCGGGCTTGTCGACTATGATCTCTCGGCCTACTATATCGCCTGGTCGGACATTCAGGTCCCGATTACCCTCCCGACCGGTAGCTCGACGGCGAACGGCGGCAAGGCAAGCAGCCGCGGTTTCGAAGCGAGCCTGCAAGTCCGCCCGGCTCGCGGCCTGCGAGTATCGGCAAACACATCCTACACCGATGCACGGCTCGATAGCGATGTGCCGGCGCTCGGTGCACGGGACGGCGACAGGCTGCCCGATGCGGCCCGCTGGACCGCGGCGCTTTCGGCCGAATACAGCGTCCCGCTCGGCGACGACAACGAATTGTCGGCAGGCGCGAGCTATCGTTACCGCGGCGCCTCGCTCACGGGTCTCGAAAGCATCGCGAGCACGGTGCGCATACCGTCGCAGTCGATCGTCGATGCCCATGTCGGGCTGACCACAGGGCCGATCACGGGCCGCATATTCGTGCGCAACCTGCTGAACGAGCGCGCCTATACGACCTTCTTCGATCCCGATGCGGGCTCCTCGACCCTGCTCGTCCCGGTCCAGCCGCGAACCGTCGGCCTGTCGCTCGACGCGCGCTTCTAGGCGAGGCGGCGCCGCGTCGCGCGGCGCCGGAGGAAGGGGCATATATGAACGACCGCGCGCCGAGGGTTCTTGAAACAGCCTGCCAGTATTGGAACATGGCCTATCCCGTGACGATCGCAGGACATGTCATGTCCCGCATCGGCGTTGTCGAAGTGACGATCCGGGAAGGGGAGTTGGCCGGACGCGGCGAAGCGGCCGGGGTCTATTATCACGGCGACAACCCCGAGAGCCTTGGCGCGGCAATCGAAACTGTCCGCGATGCGATCGAGAACGGCGCGGGTCGAGCGGACATCGCGCGGCTTCTTCCGGCGGGCGGAGCGCGCAATGCCGTCGATTGCGCGCTCTGGGACCTCGAATCGCGATTGGCGCGGCGGCCGGT
>NZ_DASWTD010000379.1:0-1850 GCF_036402335.1 Sphingopyxis sp.
GGGCGGCCTCGACGGCCGGGCTGCTTCATGCCGCAACCGCCCAGGCCCAGGAACTCGCCGACCCCGAAGGCTCGGGCGTGCTCGTGTCGGCGGTGCAATGGCTTCAGGGCACCCTCCTCGGTACGGTTGCCACGGTCGTCGCGGTGATCGCCGTCGCCACCGTCGGTTTCATGATGCTGACCGGGCGGATCAACTGGCGCTATGGCGCGACGGTGATCATCGGCTGCTTCATCCTGTTCGGCGCGGCGAGCATCGTCGCGGGCATTCAGTCCACCGCCAGCCTGGGGCGCTGAGCGGTGAACGGGGTCGAGCGCGATCCAATGTTCGTTGCGCTGACGCGGCCGCAAATGTTCGCGGGCGTCACCTATAGCTATTTCGTCGCCAATGCCGTGGTCGCGACCGAATTGTTCCTGATCTTCAAGTCGATCTGGGCATTGGTCGTCGCTCTGGTCGTTCATCTTGCGGGCGTGTTGTTGTGCCTCCGCGAACCTCGCTTCTTCGACCTCTGGCTAACCAAAGTCGGGCGCTGCCCGCGTGTTCGCAATTTCTCGATCTGGCAATGCAACTCCTACCGGCCCTAGCGTCTTCTCCGAAAGTCGTGGCCAAGGAAGCGCCAGCGGGCCGGCATTTGCCCTATAGCCATCATGTCGATGCGAACACGATCGCGACGCGTGACGGATTGCTGATGCAGGTTATCGCGATGCGCGGCCTGTTGTTCGAGACGGCCGACACCGACGAGATCAACTATCGCAAGCGGTTGCGCGACGCGATGCTGCAGTCGATCGGATCGTCGCGCTTCGCCATTTACCACCATATCGTGCGCCGCCGCGTCGATGTCGGGCTCGACGCCCGGTTCGACGACCCCTTTTCGACCAAACTCGACGCGGCCTGGCAAGGCCGGCTCGACCGGCGCCAGCTGTTCGTCAACGACCTCTACCTGACGCTGATCAGACGGCCTCTGCAGGGGCGCGTGGGCCTGCTCGACAGCTTGCGCGAGAAGCTCAGTCGGACCAGTTCGCCGGTCGAGACGGTGGCACAGGATTTGCGCCAGCTCGACACGGCACGCGAAGCGCTCATGGCGGCGCTCGGCAGCTACGAGCCGCGACTGCTGTCGGTCTACGATGCGGAAGCTGGCTCCTGCTCCGAGCCACTCGAATTCCTCTCGACGCTGTACAACGGAGAGAGCCGCCCGATATTGCTGCCCACCCAAGACGTTGGGGCGTATCTTCCCGACCGGCGTATCAGCTTCGGGCAGGAAACGATCGAGCTTGCCCCTGCCGGCCATGCGGATCGAAGCTATCTCGGCATCGTGTCGATCAAGGATTACCCGGGGCAAACGAGCGCCGGCATGTTCGACGAGCTATTGCGCCTGCCGTTCGAACTCACCGTCTCGCAATCCTTCGGGTTCGTCGAACGTCAGGCCGCGCTCGGCCGGATGAACCTGACGCTCAGGCGAATGCGCTCGGCCGAGGACGAGGCGCTCAGCCTGCGCTCCGAACTGTCAAACGCGAAGGACGAGGTCGCCGCAGGCCGTTCGGGCTTCGGCGAACATCATATGACGATCGCTATCCGCGGTGCTTCGCCCGAAGAAGTCGATGCGGGCGTGGCCGAAACCCAAGCGGCGCTCGCCGATCTCGGAATTATCGCGGTGCGCGAGGAAATCGCGCTCGAGCCGGCCTTCTGGGCCCAGTTTCCCGGGAATTTCAAATATATCGCGCGGCGGGGGCTTGTTTCCACGGGCAATTTCGCGGGGCTTGCGAGCGGGCACAACTTCGCGCTCGGCCAGCCGCACGGCAACCATTGGGGCGATGCGGTCACCTTGCTCGAGACGACGGCTGCCGGCCCCTATT
>NZ_DASWTD010000380.1:0-5401 GCF_036402335.1 Sphingopyxis sp.
AGGCGAGGGAAGCAACCAATTCGGTGCCCGTATAGAATCGGGCGGAAACCTTCAAAGCATTCTGCGCAAGGCCTCAAGCCCGCGTTGGCGATCGTCACCAGAGGCGGGACACAGGCCTCCGAGCCGCATGGGAATGCTCGATCATCGAGGATCCGGATCATCACACTCCCCCGCCCGTTGCGTATTCACTCGGGAGCGAGCAAGGCGAGAAATTCGATGGCGCGCTTGTCGTGACTGCCGCGTGGATCTTTCCGTCCGGTGAGGACTCAATCCTTGATGTCGATCCGGTAGCTGCACCCAGCCAGAACCTTCCCCGGGTGCGTGGTAACGGTCGAGACATTGAGCGAAATCCTGGATGTCCCCTGAAAGCTCGGCGATCCCCCATCGAAGGGCGCCTCGACGATCGAGCGCTCACCCAGATATTTCCCCGGGGCGTCAATGACCGGGGTGATCCCCAATTCCTTCGCCAGAGCCTGCGGAGTGAGCTCTGGAAAAACGGCCATCAGGCCCGAATTGCTGAATGCGACCCGATCGGTCGTCCGGCCGAACACGGCTACCGGCGTTGCAAGCCGATATTCGGAGAGGAACGGGTTGCTGCTCTTCACCGCCGTCATTCCGTAGTGGCGCTTTGCCTCCGCATTATCGTGAAACCAGAACGCAAATCCGTTCCATGTGGGCACGTCTTTGAGTTTGCATGCGATGATGTCGGCAAGCGTCAGGCTGGACGGGTCGATCTCGTATCCGGAACCGTCGTCGGCCCGAACGGGGCTGGCGAGGAGAAATGCAAGTGTCAGGACGAGTGGGGCTGGATGAATTTTCACGAGACGTCCGGATCCTTGATCGAGTGACGATATGTGGCCTTTCTATCGTTTCAGTACAGCTTGGCAAACGCGTGTTGTACCGGACTGTGTACCGTACGGGCGATGGTTTCTGGCTCCGGGCCCGATCACGTCCCGCGGGTGTAATGACTGTCGAATTTAATTCAAAAACCGTCCGGTCGCTGCATCATATGTTCGGGAAGCCGATCCATAATCGCTGTCGAACCCGGCTGCGATAACAACGAATTTCCTCTCGTCGATCGATATGCCGGATGCGCTATTGATCCTTATTGTCGAGATTTCCGACCGATTGCGGAACCCGATATAGGAAAGCTGGTTCTTGTCGCCGTGCATCAGCGCATCGCCCAGCGCCTGTTCGAGCGCCGCGAAATTCGTATCGGCGGCGCGGAAAGTCGCCTCGGGCCCGATCGAAGCACTTGTCCCGTCAGGCCGGGAATCTACGACTGCGCCGCGCATGGTGACATCGTCATAGGCATTCTCCCGCGACGGATTTTCGACCGTCAGCGTCACGTGGTCCTTGTAGATATTCATGTCATGGATTTGGCGGTTGCCCGCATAGGCTATCGCACGATCATATGCCTTGCGGAGCTTCTCCCTGTCGAAATTCCCTTCGTTCCGCCCGGTGAGCGTTTTCGGCAAATCCTGCACGAATGTCGTTACCGTCTCGATCCCGCCCGTCACGAGGGCGAAGGGGGCCAAAAAGCCGAGCACAAGGAAGGCCAAAGTCGCGATCAAACTGGCGGTTAGCCGCGCCGGTGACATCCGGGCGGACAGATCGAGCGCGCCGCCCAACAACCTCGTGCCTTTGTCGGGATAGGATGTCTCGGCTTTTTGCGTCTTGTAGGCGGGCGGCGGCTCGGCGGCTTTTTGCTGCCAATCCTCGGGCGGGTCCTTTTCGATGACCCCATAGCCGGGGCTCTCCGGATCCTCGATGAACACGACAAAGCGTCCGGTGTAGAAATTGGGCAACTCGCCCATGGTGATGAATTGGCGGATTGCCGTTTCATAAGGGGCGCCATGTTCCGGAAACACCGTCAGCGTGAAAATGAACATATGATTGAAGTTCGAAACCGTCAGGCCTGCCTCTTCAAGCTTGCCGACACGCGCCAGCACGCGTTTGCCGGGCGAAATTCCACCGTCGGCAGATTCGAGAAACCGGTCTGCGATGCCGCTCTGCGCGGACTCGAGCATCGGTTTCAGATTGCGCGATATGCCCGCCACGAACGTACCGGTGAACAGGAAGCTTGCCGCGATGTATCCGATCACCACGAAGGGTATCCATGAATCGGGTGCCACCCCGTTTGCGCCGGCGACGATAAAGCCGACAAATGACCCTATCGTCATCCACAGCGCCGCCAGAAGAAGGAAGCGGCGCGGGTTGAATCGGGCCTTCGGCGGGGTTGGCGAGGATACGCTTTGTGTCAACATGGATATGATCCGTCGTCAGAGCATCTGGTACAGCTCGCGGCGTAAATCAGCGGAGCGCGGACCTCACCTTGATGTTGATATTATGCGGGAATCTTGCCGTGCTGCAAGCGCCGGTGTTCGATGGTTTGCGTCCGGGTTGCGGAAACACCTCAGCGTCCTTGCCTGTTCGATCGACGAGTTGTTCAATGAGGAACCTCGATGTTCGCATCGAAATGTTGATCATCGTGATGCAGATGTCTGCTTCTCGAAACTTGCGCTTAGAAGCGGATAGTCCCCTGACGGCCAGCCATGTGATCTGGTCACGGACCAAAGACCAGTTCGAGCATCTGGCGTTTCCAGATGGCGACGGATCGCTCGATCAATTCCATATTGGGGTTGCGAATAAATTCGACCGTCAAACCGCGCGTCACCGCATTGTTGAGCAGTTGCAGCGTTTGATAAGCCTCGTCATTGTCGATGCCCGCAGCGCGCAGGATCATATGGCCCCAAAGCCGGACCCGGCGATCGAAACGCCGCGCGCCGGGGCCGACTTCCTGATCCAGATCGGGGTCGTTGCGGCGGGCCAGGTGGATTTCGAGCACCGCCGCCATTTCCGGAAGGCTGACCATCCGGTAGTTGGCGTCGATCAGATTTTCCATCGACTGTCGAGGTGTTGTCCCCGCCCGAATGGCTTCGGCGTAGACGCGTGTCCGATAGGCCGCGAATTCGGCTGCTACCGCGGCCATCAGCTTTGCCTTCGTCGGAAACTGGTGCTGGATCGCGCCGAGGCTCATGCCCGCCGCGTCGCGGATGGTGAGCATGGTCGCGCCCGAATAGCCTTGCGAGCAAAGCACGTCGCGCGCCGCCGCCAGCACCCGTGCGCGGGTCGCGGCGCTGCGGTCGGCCTGGCTTCGGCGTGGTCTGGTTGCGGTCGTCGTCATGCCCCGGTCATCTGCGATAGCGCGTGCGACGGTGATAGGCGAGCCGCCTCAAAATGCCACCGTCGCGTTAAGGCCGATCGTCCGTGGCCGGATGATGGCGGTGCCGAGCGCGCCGTTTACGTTGCGGGGCGCCCCGGCAACCCCGAGCAGCGCCTGCGTAGAGGTCACGCCACCGCTGTTCGTCACATTGTTGGCATAGGCGGTCAGTGAATAGCGCCCGAAATCGAGGCTCGCGCGCAAGTCGATCACTTCATAGGCCGCCAGGCGCGCGAAACGACCATAAACGGCGCGATAAGCGGGGTCGAAGCTGCCGCTCTGGCGTGAGACCGACCGGACCGAGCCGCCGATCGAGGCGGTGACGGTAGAGCCAAGATCCCATTGGTAGTCGGCGTTGAGGTTGACGGCATATTTCGGTGTGAAAGGCAGGCGGTCGCCCTTGACCGCGCCGACCGCGGCCGGATCGGTATCGCCGCTGAGCCGTGCGTCGGTGTAGGTGAAGCCGACCGAGGTCGTGAAGCCGCGCGTCGGGCGCAACGTCGCGACGATTTCGGCGCCGTCGATCTTCGCGCTCGTGCCGTTGACGTTGACCCCGAAGCCGTTGACGACGGCGGCGAGTTGAATGTCGGTCCAGTCAATATGGTAGAGCGACGCTTCGACCGAGGCGCCGCGATCGGCGGTGTCGCCTTTGAACCCGATCTCGTAGCTGGTGACCGTATCGGCCTGATAGGTTGTCGGGGTTCCCTGCGGCGAGTCGATCGGAACGACATTCGGACCGCCGGGGCGATAGCCTTTGGCGATGCGCGCATAGAGCGACGCCTGTTCGCCGAACTTGACCTTGGGCGCGATCGACCAGGTGAAGACATTGTCCGACGAACGCAGGCCGTCGACAAGGTCGGTGCCGAGCAATACGCCGCCGGTCGCTTGCTTGGCGCGCTGACTGTTATGGCTGTACCGACCGCCGAGGTCGATATCGAACCAGGGCGCAAGGTGCAGCGTCGCGTTTGCGAAACCCGCGACCTCTTCATAGCGCGAGTCGAGATTGAACACCGCCAGGTCGTAGGGCAGGTCTATCGGGGTCAGCACGCCGGGTGTACCGGGCACGGCGCTCTTCAAATCCTGGAAGATGCGCGCCTTTTCATGCGTGTAATACCCGCCGATCAGCCACTCGACGAGGTCGCCGCGGTTCGACGCGAGGCGCAGTTCCTGCGTCCATTTGCGGCTTTCCGTGAACTGGTCGAAATAGGCATAGGCGCCGGCGAGCGCCGCAGAGAGATTTGCGGTATAGTCGGCGCGGAACGATTGGAGCTGCTCGCCATAGCTCGTCGCCGAGGTCAACGTCACGCCGCCGAAATCATAGTCGATCGTGCCGTTGTAGAGCCGGTATTTCACATTGCTGAAGGTCGGCAGATATTCCGATTGCGTGAGACCGCCGTAGAGCGGCTTCAACGTTGCGGGATCGGCTTCGACGATGCCGGGGGCGTCGACATACAGATTCTGGAGCAGCACGCTCAGCCGGACGCTCAGATTGGCGTCGGGTTTCCAGAGCAGCGAGGCGCGGCCGCCATAATTCTCGAAATCGTTGATATTGCTACGAACATTCGATCTGGCGGTGCCGATCGAGTCGATATAGCCGCCCTGCTTGCGGTACGAACCCGAGGCGCGGAAAGCGAGCGTTTCGCCGAGCGGGACGTTGACCATGGCCGCGCCGCGGTACGAGGCATCGCCGCCGTCGGTGAATTCGATGCCGCCGAGCGCTTTGGCTTCGAAGCTCGACGTCGAGGGCTCGTTGGTCACGAATTTGAGTAGGCCGCCTAGCGAGCTTGCGCCGTACAGCGTCCCTTGCGGCCCGCGCAGCACCTCGATCCGCGCGATGTCGAAACTGTCGAAATCGCCTGCAAGTTCGGAGCCGTTGGCAAGACCGGTGCTCGATCCGAAGGGGGTTTCGTCGACATAGACCGCGACGGTCGACGCGACCCCGCCAGTGTTGATGCCGCGCAGCACGAGCCGTCCCTGGCCGGGCGTGCCCTGGACGAGCTGCAGGCTGGGAACATTTTTCAGATAATCGGCGAACCCGGTCGCCCCCTGCTGCTCGAGCGTCGCGCCCGAGACGACCGACACCGACTGTGGCACGTCGATCAGCGCCTGCGATCGCTTCTGGGCGGTCACGACGATTTCGTCGCCGATGGTCGTATCGCCCTCCTGCGCCCAAAGAGT
>NZ_DASWTD010000381.1:0-2108 GCF_036402335.1 Sphingopyxis sp.
TGTAACGTTGCGGCAAAGCCCCCCGTCAGCGCTTCGCGCTGCCACCTCCCCATCGCTTCGCGACAGGGAGGAGATTTGCTTACGCCGGATAGGTCCAGGTCGCCTCGCGCGCGAAATTTTCGGCAGCGAAATCCCAGTTCAGCAATTCGTCGACCACCGCGTCGACATAGGCCGGGCGCAGATTCTTGCGGTCGATGTAATAGGCATGTTCCCACACGTCGATCACGAGGATCGGCTTGATGCCCGCGACGAGTTCAGTGCCGGCATCGTGCGTGTCGGTGACCGACAGCTTGCCATCGCGCGCGACGAGCCACGCCCAGCCCGAAGCGAAATGGTTGACCGCGGTTTCCTTGAGCTTCTTCTTGAGGTCGTCAAGCGAGCCGAAATCGCGCTCGATTGCAGCGAGCAGGTCGCCCTTGGGCTCGGTCTTCGAAGGGCTCAGGCTTTCCCAGTAGAAAGCGTGGTTCCATGCCTGCGCGGCATTGTTGAACAGGCCCTTGTTGCCCGAACCTTCGGCGTGGTGGACGATTTCCTCGAGCGGCTTCGACGCCAGCTCGGTGCCCTCGATCGCGGCATTGGTCTTATCGACATAGGCCTTGTGATGCTTGCCATGGTGCGTCGCCAGCGTGTCGGCCGAGATATGCGGCTCCAGCGCGTCCTGGGCGTACGGCAGGGGAGGATGGGCGATCGTCATGGCAGTCTCCATTTTGTTATCGAGGGGTTTGCGGCCTTAAACTCGGTATCGCCCTCGCCGGTTGCAACCCCGTGACGGCAAATTTCGCGGTTATTTTTCAGGTCACCATGGCCAGCAGCGTCGCGATCCGGTCGGCCTCTTCGGCGGGCTTGTCGCGGCGGATGCGCGAGATGCGCGGAAAGCGCATCGCCAGCCCCGACTTGTGGCGCTTGCTGCCGTGGATCGAATCGAAGGCAACTTCAAGCACGAGCGATTTCTCGACCTCGCGCACCGGGCCGAAACGGTTCAGCGTGTTGTCGCGCACGAACTTGTCGAGCCACTTCAATTCCTCGTCGGTGAAGCCCGAATAGGCTTTGCCCACGGGTAGCAGCTCACCCGCATCGGACCAGCAACCGAAAGTATAGTCCGAATAGAAGCTCGCGCGGCGGCCGTTGCCCCTCTGGGCGTACATCATCACGCAATCGGCGGTGAGCGGGTCGCGCTTCCACTTGTACCAGAGTCCCGCGCGCCGCCCCGCAACATAAGGCGCATCGCGGCGCTTGAGCATCACCCCCTCGATCGCTGCGTCGCGCGCACCGGCGCGGCGTTCGGCGAGCTCGTCGAAGTTGCTCGCTTCGATCACCTGCGACAGGTCGAAATGGCTGTCGGCAAGGCGCGGGACGAACGCCTCCAATTGCCTGCGCCGTTCGGTCCATGGCAGGCCGCGCAAGTCGTTGCCATCGGTTGCGAGCAGGTCATAGACGCGCACGAACGCCGGATAGTCGGTGAGCATCTTCTTCGACACCGTCTTGCGGCCGAGCCTTTGCTGGAGCGCATTGAAGCTCGCCGCCTCACCGCCCTGCACCTCGCCGCGCACGAGCAGTTCGCCGTCGATCACGGCATCCTGGTCGAACGCCGCGACCAGTTCGGGGAACGCCGCGCTGATCTCCTCGCCGCCGCGGCTGTAGATGCGCGTCTCGCTGCCTCCCCGGACGATCTGGACGCGAATGCCGTCCCATTTCCACTCCGCGGCATAGTCCGCCAGGTCGACGCTCTCATCCTCCAGCGGATGCGCGAGCATGAAGGGGCGGAAGAAGGCGACGTCGGCGAGGTCGGGCCGCTCCGCCCTGCCCTCGCCCCACGCGAACAGCGGCGCATAGGGCGGCGGGATCGCGTGCCATAGCTCCTCGACATCGTCGACCGGCACGTCGAACGCCTGCGCGAACGCCTGTTTCGCGAGCCGCGCCGATACGCCGACGCGCATGCCACCCAAGGCCAATTTCAGCAGCGCATAACGCCCGTCGGCATCGAGCCGGTCGAGCAAGGATGCGACGACGGCGGGCGCGTCGCTGCGGCTGGCGGTGGAGAGTGCATCGACGGCTTCGGAGACGCTTAGTCCCCCCTCTCCTTCAGGGGAGGGGCCGGGGGTGGGGGC
>NZ_DASWTD010000382.1:0-5168 GCF_036402335.1 Sphingopyxis sp.
ATGTTCACGTCGAGATCGTGCCAGTCGGCGATGTCGAGTTCGAGCCGCGCCAGCGCCGATGTCGGCAGCTTTTCCTCGACCTTTGCGCGCAGTTCGTCGTCGGTGGATTGCGGTACGAGCATCAGGATCAGATCCTCCAGCCCCGGATTATGTCCCGAAATCAGCAGATGCTGCGCATCGCGTCCGGTGTCGCGAATCACGTCGATCAGCGTCGCGGCGGAGGCGAGGTAGATGCGGCGATCCCAATGCGGCTCGAGCGTGTCGAGATCGGCGGCGGGTTGAAAAATGTCGAGCGTCTCGGTCACCCGCACCGCCGGCGAGGCGATGATGCGGTCGATGGGCAGCTTCTGCCGTTTCAACCATTGTCCGATCAATTCGGCGCCGCGCTGGCCCCGCTTGTTGATCGGCCGGTCAAAATCGCGCTCGACCTGTACATCCCAACCCGATTTGGCGTGGCGCAGGATTGTCAAAGTCTTCAAAATCTCTCCCTGCGTTCCCACGCATTACCCTCGTTCGGCGCCTTGTGCCGGAAACTTATGACGGTGAAAAGGCGGGAAACGCGGTTTTTCTGCGTTCGACATTTGCCGCGGCAACATGGTTGACGGCTTCGTCGAGCGGCAGGCGGCGGATCGGCGTGCCCTCGGGAAAGGCGCTGAGCAGCCGCGACGGGAATGAGGGCGAGAGCATCACGAACTGGCCAAAATCGTCGGCACGGCGGATCAGGCGGCCGAACGCCTGGCCGATGCGCGCGCGAATGACCATGTCGTCATAGGCGCCGCCGCCCTGCGCCGCGCGCCGCGCCGCATGCAGGATCGTCGGGCGCGGCCAAGGCACGCCTTCCATCACGACGAGCCGCAGCGAATCGCCGGGGACGTCGACGCCGTCGCGCAGCGCGTCGGTGCCGAGCAGCGACGCATGCGGATCGGCACGGAAAATGTCGACGAGCGTGCCGGTGTCGAGCGGATCGACATGTTGCGCGAACAGCGGCAGACCCGCGCGGGCGAGGCGGTCGGCGATGCGGGCGTGGACGATGCGGAGGCGCCGGATCGCGCTGAACAGCCCCAGTGCGCCGCCCCCCGATGCCTCGATCAGGCGGCTGTAAGCGCCGGCGAGCGCGGGAAGGTCGCCGCGTGCGATATCGGTGACGATCAGCACTTCCGACTGGCGCGCATAATCGAACGGGCTGGGGACGGCGAAATGGCGGACGCCGCCATCCATGTGCCGCGCGCCGGTGCGGATGTCGGCATCGGCCCAGCCGCCGCTTCCCTGGCCGCCGTTGCGGAGCGTCGCCGAGGTGACGAGCACGCCCTGGGCGGGGCGGTAGACGACGTCCGCGATCGGCCGTGCGGGATCGAGCCAGTGGCGGTGCAGCCCGGTGTCGAACTCGCGCCCGTCGTAACGATCGACGGCGAGCCAGTCGACGAAATCGGGGTCGGCAGGGCCGCCGACGCGTCCGAGCAGCGACAGCCAGCCGCCCAATGTGTCGATGCGCGTACCGAGGCTGTGCCGTGCGCCGTCGACGCGTGCCCGCGCTTGCCCGTCGAGCCAGTCGGGCGGATCGTCGATCAGCGCGTCGAGCCGCTTGCCGAGCGCCATCAGCGGCCGCAGCAGCGCCTCGACCGCGTCGCTTGCTGCCGCGGCAGCAGCCACCAGCGCGGCGTCGGGGTCGGCGAGCTCGGTTTCGAGGCCATAGCCGCTGTCGGCGGTTCGCGTATCGACCGCGCGCGCGTAGACCTGTCCGCGCACCGCGACGAGCAGCCGCTCGATCGCGCCCCACGGGTCATTCTCCGACAATCGCGCGAGCCACCCGTCGCCGGGCAGTTCGGCGGCGGCGGCGATCGCCGCCTGGATTGCGCGGTCGCCCGCCTCGTCATAGCTTGCGACGTCGGCGAGCCGCGCCGCGAGCCCGCGCCGCCGGCCACGCGACTTGCCCTCGGGGCCGAGGATCCAGCGCCGGATCTCGACCGCTTCCTGTCCGGTGAGTGCGGCGGCGAACATGCTGTCGGCGGCGTCCCACAGATGATGGCCTTCGTCGAAGATCAGCCGCGTTGCGGGGCCGCCGCCGTCGCGTGGACGCGCGGCCTGCACCATCGTCAGCGCATGGTTGGCGATCACGATATCGGCCTGCGTCGCCGCGCGCGCCGAGCGTTCGATGAAGCATTTGCGGAAATGCGGACAGCCCGCATAGATGCACTCGCCGCGCCGGTCGGTCAGCGCGGTGGTGCCGTTGCGGCGGAAGAGCGCGGGGAGCCAGCCGGGCAGGTCGCCGCCAATCATGTCGCCGTCGCGCGTATAGGCGGCCCAGCGCGCGACGAGCTGCGCGAGGATCGCGGCGCGGCCCGAAAAGCCGCCCTGCAGCGCGTCTTCGAGGTTGAGCAGGCAGAGGTAATTCTCGCGCCCCTTGCGCACGACGACCTTTTCGCGGTGCGTCGCCGCGTCGGGATAGAGCTTCTCGGTCTCGCGCGACAATTGGCGTTGCAGGGCCTTGGTGAAGGTCGAGATGCAGACGCTGCCCGCGGATTGGTCGATCCACTGTTTGGCGGGAGCAAGGTAGCCGAGCGTCTTGCCGATCCCCGTTCCGGCCTCGGCGACCAGCATCTGCGGTGTGTCCTTGCGTTCGCGCGGTTCGAAGATCGCGGCGGTCGCGCGGGCATAGTCCTGCTGTCCGGGGCGGCGTTCGGCGCCGTCGCCGGTCAGCCGGTCGAGCCGTACCGCGACGTCCCCGGCATCGATCGTCACCTGTCGCGGCGCGGCGCGCGGCGGCACCTCTTCCCATTCGGGCAGGCGCGCGAACAGCCAGCGTTCACTTGCATCGGGCTGCGACAGGCGCGGCTGGACAAGCGGTGACCATGCCCAGCGCTGGCGCGACAAGGCCTGTACGCCGTGCCAGGCACCTTCACGCTCGGGCCAGTCGGGATCGTCGAGGGTGGCGAGCATCGCCGTCGCGGCCCGCGGCAGGAACGCGGCGATATCTTCCTCGCTCTTCGGGGGCATCAGGCCGATCGCGCTCGCGATTCCTGCCGGGGTGGGTACCGCGAAGCGCGCGGGATAGAGGAAGGCGAACAGTTCGAGCAGGTCGAGCCCCGAAAGCTCGGGATAGCCGAGCCGGTCACCCGTCAGCGTCGCGTTGAGGAGCAGGTGCGGCGTCGCCGCGACCGCGGCAATCGCTTCGCCGCGCCCGACGCGCTGCACCCGGCCGTGGGTGTCAGCGATCCAGATGCCGATATGGCTCGCGTGGATCGCGGGCAGGGAAAGCGGGTCGGGAGCCATCGCGCCACGCTAGGGACAAAAGGCGAACGCGGCAAGGCGGGTGGCAGCCACCGGGCTATCTTTTATCCGTTCGTCCTGAGCTTGTCGAAGGACCGTTCTTGCCTTTTGCTAAAGTAGAAATCCTGTCCCAATCGCCTCGGATGAGAGCCATCTTCTTGGCACGGCCCCACCCCTTGATCCGCCGTTCTGCTTCCAACGCCTCAATGCGTGTCGAGAATTCCTGGCTCCAAACAAGAACAACGGGCAATTTGTCCGACGTAAAGCCGGCTATAGTACCGGATTCATGCTGCGCTATGCGATGAGGAAGATTATCCGTGTGGCCCGTGTAGAAAGCGCCGCCACGGCAATGCAGAATATAGGCCCAGAACCCCATAGACACCCAAGTAGAAGAAAGAACGGCCCTTCGACAAGCTCAGGGCGAACGGAGGAGGAAATTCCTCTTCTACACAACGCGAAAGGACAATCCGCATGACCGAAGAAAGCGCAATTGGCGCGGTGGTCGACGAGATGTATGCGATGATCTCGGGGCCGAAGGGGCCGCGCGACTGGTCGCGGCAGGCGCATTGCTTTCACCCCGATGCGCGGCAGATCCGGACCTGGATCGACGCCGATGGACGCGCGACGTTCCGGAGCATGGGGCTGGACGACTATGCGCGCGACACGGCGCCCTTCTTTGCCGAAAATGATTTTTTCGAAATCGAGATCGGGCGGCGGATCGATGTGCTGGGAAACATCGCGCACGTATGGAGCGCGTATGAAGCGCGCGCGGCGTTGGGCGACGCGCTGCCCGAGCGGCGCGGGGTCAATTCGATCCAGCTGTTCAAGGATCCCGACCTCGGCTGGCGGATCATGGCGATGATTTGGGACAATGAGCGCGACGGCGTGGCGATCGCGCCCATCTAACGATCAGGCCCGATGCTTAGCTCAGTCCGCGGCGTCCGAAGACGGGAGCGCGGGTCGTGTGAAAAATCTGGGCGGGTTCGATTATCGATGCGCGGCGTGCGCGTGTCAGTGCGTTGTGAAGCGCGCCATGTGTCAGTTCGTACGGGAAACGGACGCCCATGCGGTCGAATTCGGACCACATGACCACCGCGTAAGTGACCTCACCGCCATAATGGATCTCGCAGCGCGAGCGCGCGGGCATGCTCGCCCCGTCGATGCGCGCGCCGCCTTCCGACAGATCGGTAATCCGGCCGTCGACGAAGTTGAGTACACCGTTGACGGTGACGTCGATCGAAACGGCAGTGCGCTTGTGGCCGCGGGCGGCGGGTGTGCGAAAATTGTCCATGTCCGGGACGCTACGCCCGCATGGTAAATTTTCGGGTAACGATGTTGGGTCGCCTCGGGACAATCTTGCAAGCGATGGCCGACGATGGTCTATGCGGAGCATGGCCCGCCCGATCATCCTTTACGGCATCGCGCTTGCCGCCGCGGCGTTCCTGCTCGAATGGTTGAACTACAAACATGTCGTGCACCGCTGGTCGACCGAATTTTACATTGCGGTCATCGCCGTCCTGTGCGTCGCGCTCGGCATCTGGGCGGGCAACCGGCTGACCGCGCGGCCGCGCCAGCCCTTTGCGCGCAACGACGCCGCCATCGCGGCGCTGGGGCTGAGCGCGCGCGAATGCGAGGTGCTCGAAATGCTCGCGGCGGGACACGCGAACAAGGTCATCGCGCGCCAGCTCGATATCTCGCCCAACACCGTGAAGACGCATGTCGCGCGGGTTTATGAAAAGCTGGCGGTCGCCAGCCGGACGCAGGCGGTGCAGAAGGCGCGGACGCTCGACATCCTGCCGTAAAATCGGGCGAAATCCCTGAATCACCCGTTTGGGCGATAGATTCCGGCCATTGTTTCGGCCCATCCCGCATGGCATCCACCATTTGGGGAGACAGAATAT
>NZ_DASWTD010000383.1:0-3810 GCF_036402335.1 Sphingopyxis sp.
CATCGACCTGTCACAGACCGTGCCGCTGTTCGCGCGCGCGCTCGAATTCGTCAGCTCGACCGTCGCCGCCGGCGGCAAGGTGCTGTTCGTCGGCACCAAGCGCCAGGCGCAGGGCCCGATCGCCGATGCGGCCCGCGCTTCGGGTCAGCACTTCGTCAACCACCGCTGGCTGGGCGGCATGCTCACCAACTGGAAGACGATCTCGAACTCGATCAAGCGCCTCAAGACGCTCGAAGAGCAGCTCTCGGGTGACACCTCGGGCCTCACCAAGAAGGAAGTGCTCAACCGCACCCGCGAACGCGACAAGCTCGAAATGTCGCTCGGCGGCATCCGCGACATGGGCGGCATTCCCGACGTGATGTTCGTGATCGACGCGAACAAGGAAGAGCTGGCGATCAAGGAAGCCAACGTCCTCGGCATTCCCGTCGTCGCGATCCTCGATTCGAACGTCTCGCCCGACGGTATCGCCTTCCCGGTTCCGGCGAACGATGACGCGGCGCGCGCCATCCGCCTCTATTGCGACGCGGTTGCCCAGGCGGCGACCCGTGGCGGCCAGCAGGCCCGCGCGAACCGCGGTGAAGATCTCGGCGCCGCTGTCGAGCCCGCCGCCGAAGCCGCGCTGACCGAAGAAGCCGCTCCGGCTGCCGATGTCGCCGCTCCGGTGACCGAAGACGAACAGGTCCCGGCCGAAGCCGCTGCCGAAACCGAACGTCAGAGCGACGCATAATCGCTCGGGCATGACGGGGCGGCGCGGCAAGGCCCGTGCCGTCCCTGTCATCCCTTTGACTTATCGCCCCGCCATGCGCGCGGGCGTCACGCGGGCCAGATGGGTCCGCCCCTTTTGAAAGGAATATCCCATGGCTGAGATTACGGCCGCCCTCGTCAAGGAACTGCGCGACCGCACGGGCGCAGGCATGATGGACTGCAAGAAGGCACTTGCCGAGAACAACGGCGACATCGAAGCGTCGATTGACTGGCTGCGCACCAAGGGCCTCGCCGCCGCCGCCAAGAAGGCCGGCCGCGTTGCCGCCGAAGGCCTCGTTGGCGTCGCCACCGACGGCAATCGCGGCGCGATGGTCGAGGTGAACAGCGAAACCGACTTCGTCGGCAAGAACGAGCAGTTCCAGGAATTCGTCCGCGACGTGACGCAGGTCGCGCTCGCCGGCAATATCGCCGACATCGAAGCGCTGGGCGCTGCCGGCTATCCGGGCGGCGGCACCGTCGCGGAGAAGCTGACCAGCAACATCGCGACGATCGGTGAAAACCAGTCGCTGCGCCGCAGCGTCATCGTCTCGGTGAACTCGGGCGTCGTCACGGGCTATGTCCACAACGCCGCCGCACCCGGCATGGGCAAGATCGGCGTGCTCGTCGCGCTCGAATCGAGCGCCGGTGCCGACGTTCTCGAACCGCTGGGCAAGCAGCTCGCGATGCACGTCGCAGCAGCCAACCCGCTGGCGCTGAACGGCGACGATCTCGACGCCGACCTCGTCGCCCGCGAACGCGCGATCGCTGAGGAAAAGGCGGCGCAGTCGGGCAAGCCCGCCGAAATCGTCTCGAAGATGGTCGACGGTTCGATCGCGAAGTTCCGCAAGGAAAACGCGCTGCTGTCGCAGCTCTTCGTGATGGACGGCAAGACCCCGGTCGCCGAAGTCGTCGCCGCAGCCGGCAAGGATGTCGGCGCGACGATCACGCTCAAGGGCTTCGTCCGCTTCCAGCTCGGCGAAGGCATCGAGAAGGAAGAAAGCGATTTCGCGGCGGAAGTCGCAGCGGTCGCTGGCGTCTAAAAAGAAGATCCGGATTGCCGCGATCGACGTGGCAGTCCGCTTGGCAATGGCGCGTGCCCGCTCTAGGGTGCGCGCCATTCGCTTATTCATCGATTACACAAGGTTCCCCCGATCATGGCTTTGCCCGGCATGAAACGCATCCTGCTGAAACTGTCGGGTGAGGCGCTGATGGGCTCCAGCCCGTTCGGCATCGACCCCGAAACCGTCGCAAGCATGGCTGCCGAGGTCAAGGAGGCCAAGGATCGCGGGCTCGAAATCTGCCTCGTCATTGGCGGCGGCAATATCTTCCGCGGCATGGCGGGCGCGGCAAAGGGCATGGACCGCGCGCAGGCCGACTATATGGGCATGCTCGCCACCGTGATGAACGCGCTCGCGATGCAGAATGCGCTGGAGCAGCTTGGTGTCGAAACGCGCGTCCAGTCGGCGATCGAGATGGACAAGGTGTGCGAACCGGTGATCCGCCGCCGCGCCGAACGCCATATGGAAAAGGGCCGCGTGGTGATCTTCGCCGCCGGCGTCGGCGCCCCCTATTTCACCACCGACAGCGGCGCCGCGCTCCGCGCTGCCGAGATGAAGTGCGACGCACTGCTGAAGGGTACGAGCGTCGATGGCGTCTATAACGCCGATCCCAAGAAGGATCCGACCGCGGTCCGCTATGATACGCTGAGCTATGACCGCGTCCTCGCCGACAATCTGAAGGTGATGGACGCGAGCGCGGTGGCGCTGTGTCGCGACAATCATATCCCGATCGTGGTGTTCAATATCCGCGAGCCGGGCAATCTGGCGCGCGTGCTGGCGGGCGAGGGTGTTTCCACCGTCGTCGCGGACGCCCCCTGACGAGATCAAGAGAGGAAAGACAGATGGCGAAATATGACAAGGCCGACCTCGAGCGCCGCATGCACGGCGCGGTCGAATCGCTGAAGAGCGACCTCGCAGGCCTGCGCACCGGCCGCGCGCACACCGCGCTGCTCGATCCGGTGACGGTCGAGGTTTACGGCAGCCACATGCCGCTTAACCAGGTCGCTTCGGTCAGTGCGCCGGAGCCGCGCATGCTGTCGGTGCAGGTGTGGGACAAGTCGAACGTCGGCCCGGTCGACAAGGCGATCCGCTCGGCGGGCCTCGGCCTCAACCCGATCGTCGACGGCCAGATGTTGCGCCTGCCGATCCCCGAAATGACGCAGGAGCGCCGCAAGGAACTGTCGAAGCTCGCCGGCCAATATGCCGAAAAGGCGCGCGTCGCGGTCCGCAATGTCCGCCGCGACGGCATGGACAATCTCAAGGCCGACGAGAACAAGAAGGAAATCAGCGAGGACGATCGCAAGCGGTCCGAAACCGAGGTCCAGAAGCTGACCGACGCGACGATCGCCGAAATCGACGCCGCTGCGACCGCCAAGGAAAAGGAAATCCTGGGCTAGTGGATCGGTCGGTTTCCGGGACCCCGTACGGAGTATGACGACACCAGCCGCCAGCCACGGCGCACGCCATGTCGCCATCATCATGGACGGCAATGGCCGCTGGGCCAGGAAACGCCTGCTGCCGCGCGTTGCCGGGCACAAAGCCGGGGTCGAGGCGGTGCGTACCATCGTCCGCGCGGCAGGCGACCTCGGGATCGAGGCGATGACGCTCTATGCTTTCAGTTCCGAAAACTGGAAGCGGCCCGAGGAAGAGGTCAACGACCTGATGGGGCTGATGAAACGCTTCATCCTCAGCGACCTCGACGAATTTGCCGCTAACGATGTGAAGCTGAAGGTGATCGGCAACTGGCGCGCGCTCGCGCCCGACGTCGTCGCGCTGATCGACAATGCGCTCGAACGCACGGCGGGCAACAAGCGCACGACGCTTGCGGTCGCACTCAACTATGGCGCGCAGGACGAGCTGGTGCGCGCCGCGACCGCCGCCGCGGCGCAGGGCGAAATCACGGCCGAGGCGATCGAGGCCAACCTTGACACGGCCGACATGCCGCCGCTCGACCTGCTCATCCGCACCTCGGGCGAAGTGCGGCTGTCGAACTTCCTGCTCTGGCAGT
>NZ_DASWTD010000384.1:0-25788 GCF_036402335.1 Sphingopyxis sp.
GGGCAGCGTCGCGAAACCCCCGCTGGTCACGCGTATGTCACTGGCGACCGCGTGGCATAGCGCCTCCATACGCGAAATCGCCAGGCCGTTCGGAACCCGGCGGTCGCGGCTGAGCAATTCGAAGCTGTGGCTGAAGGCGGAAAACTGGATCGCGCCGCTCGCTGCCGAATGACCGAGCGCGTCGCGCATTTCCTGTTCGGACATGGCGCAAAGCTGGGCCGGGCGGAACCGACTGGCGCGATCCATCAGGCCGCTGACCGGCACCTCGACCACGCCGTGGTGCGTCCGCATGCCAAGGTTGGCTGCGTCGAGCGAAATGGCGCAGCCGTGGCCGAGATACGCACCGTTGAAACTGCTGTCGAAACGGAAGCCCAAGGCGGCGAGCGCGCGGAGCGTATCGTCGTTGGCGCCGAAATTCCCGGCGCGAAAGGCGGTCGGTTTCGGTGCGCCTGCGCCTACCAATATATCGCGAGCGAGGCCGATCAGCTTTTTTTGAGCCGCCAGCGGGAAGTCGCCGATGTTGCGCCCGGTCAGCCGTCCGACCGGGTTGAAGCGCGCGAAGGCGAGCCATTCGGTGTGGATATGGACCTGCACTTCGTGCCCGCGTGCGACGACGGGCCGGACGATCGCGTCGATCACTTCAGGCCCGTAAACCAGCGCAGGCATCGGATCGATGAAGAACACTCCGGTTAGACCGTAACGCTCGAGCATATCCATCTGGAAATGGATGCCGAAATCGCCATCGCGGCAGCGTCCGAGGATCGAGCTTTCGAAATTGGCGCGCGCATCGGCGCCGCGCTGGTAGAGCCCCGCGGATAATTCGGTGTCGAAGCTGATGATCGCCCGGGTCATCCCTCGCGCCTAGCAGGGCTGCGATAAGGGAGAGTTAACCGGCCGCTGCGGGAACCCCGTCTGCGCACGATGCTTCCCCGGGTCGGGATAGCTGTCGGGGCGGAACTTGCTCCCCGAAGATCCGGCTTTGGCATGGGAACGGATGATATCGGCATTGCACAAGCATCATATCCTTGTCGCACTTTGCCTCCATTCCCATGTCAACGGGAGACTCGTCACCGGTCTTATAGTTATTGCGAACTATTAGCAAAGAAACGATGTTTTCCGTCCTTTTCGCGGTTGTTTCCTTAACGGAATCGGCGTAGGGGCGTCGCCAGTCTTGGGACCGGAGCGGAGCTTTAGCCCGTGCTCCCGCCGGTCTGTGAACCAATTGCCGGGCTTGCCAGAAGGGAGTGCCGCGCGCCATGGGACGCAAGAAGATCGCATTGATCGGAGCCGGGAATATCGGCGGAACGCTGGCGCTGCTCGCCGCGCAGAAGGAACTGGGCGATGTCGTCCTGTTCGACGTCGTCGAAGGCGTGCCGCAGGGCAAGGCGCTCGACCTGTCGCAGGTCGGCCCGATCGCGGGCTTCGACGCGAAGATCACCGGCACGAACGACTATGCCGACATCGCCGGCGCCGACGTCATCATCGTCACCGCCGGTGTCGCCCGCAAGCCGGGTATGAGCCGTGACGACCTGCTCGGCATCAACCTGAAGGTCATGAAGGCGGTCGGCGAAGGCATCAAGGCCAACGCGCCCGACGCGTTCGTCATCTGCATCACCAACCCCCTGGATGCCATGGTCTGGGCGCTGCGCGAATTCTCGGGCCTGCCGCACAACAAGGTCGTCGGCATGGCGGGCGTGCTCGACTCGGCGCGCTTCAGCCACTTCATCGCCGACGAATTCGACGTGTCGGTGAAGGATGTGAACACCTTCGTGCTCGGCGGGCACGGCGACACGATGGTCCCCGTCGTCCGCTACTCGACCGTCAACGGCATTCCTGTTCCCGACCTCGTCAAGATGGGCCTGTCGTCGCAGGACAAGATCGACGCGATCGTCAAGCGCACCCGCGGCGGCGGCGGCGAAATCGTTGCGCTGCTCGGCACCGGTTCGGCTTTCTACGCGCCGGCCGCTTCGGGTATCGCGATGGCCGAAGCCTATCTGGGCGACCAGAAGCGCATCCTGCCCTGCGCCGCCTATGTCGACGGCCAGTATGGCCTCGACGGTCTCTATGTCGGCGTGCCGGTGCTGATCGGTGCTGGCGGTGTCGAGAAGATCGTCGAGATCGAACTCGATGCCGAAGACAAGGCTGGGCTTCAGGTATCGGTCGACGCGGTCAAGGAACTGCTCGACGCGTGCAAGGCGCTGGATCCGTCGCTGGCGTGACGTTATCTGCGGCCTTGCTTTTGATGGCGGCGACGCAAGTCGATCAGCCGTCAGGCCTTGCCAATTTTTTTTGGCAAGCCTGCGCGGAGGGACAGGTGAGTTTGCCCTCCGGTTGGGAGGCCGTTGATTCCGGAACGCTGCCGAGGCAAGTGAAGGAACGATATGGTCACTATTCGGACCTGAAAGCTTATGCTGGCGTGTCTGGCGACCGGTCCTATCTTGTCTTCGCAGAATATACGCCGCCCATCGACGGTGTGGTTCGGCGGTGTGGCGTTTTTTCGTCCCGTTGGAATGCTTCGAGCGCTTTTCGAGGAGTTTTTCCGCACACCCATGGCGGTGACGTGAAATCCCTGCCGCCTGGAGAGTTTGTCTCTTCGACCATGCCTTTTTATTCGGACGGCTTTGAAATCAGAATCGAAGACGTGTCGGCTATGGGAATGGCGGAAATCGTTACGTTCGATGCTTCGACTGCCAAGGAATTGGCGGCGAAGCAGAAGGCTGAATTGCAAAAGTTGGAGGAAAAACCTTGAGTTCGATGCCGCGTACGACGTGTCGCGGTTTCGACGATCCTGTCCATACGGTTGTGACTGAAGATTGAGCACGCCCGTTTAACGCGTGGGCCATCGTGGAGTTTATTGAAATATGTCTATCCTCATCGACAAGAATACTAAGGTCATCACGCAAGGGATGACCGGTGCCACCGGCACCTTCCACACCGAACAGGCGCTCGCCTATGGCACGCAGATGGTCGGCGGCGTGACGCCGGGCAAGGGCGGCACGACGCATATCGGCCTGCCGAACTTCAACACCGTCGAGGAAGCGAAGGCCGCGACCGGCGCGACCGCGAGCTGCATCTATGTTCCGCCGCCGTTCGCCGCCGACTCGATCCTCGAGGCGATCGATGCCGAGATGGAACTGATCGTCTGCATCACCGAAGGCATTCCGGTGCTCGACATGGTCAAGGTGAAGCGCGCGCTGTCGGGTTCGAAGTCGCGCCTGATCGGCCCGAACTGCCCCGGCGTACTGACGCCCGGCGAGTGCAAGATCGGTATCATGCCCGGCAGCATCTTCTCGAAGGGCAGCGTCGGCGTCGTCTCGCGCTCGGGCACGCTGACCTATGAAGCGGTGTTCCAGACGACGAACGTCGGCCTCGGCCAGACCACCGCGGTCGGCATCGGCGGCGACCCTGTCAACGGTACCAACTTCATCGACGTGCTCGAACTCTTCCTCGCCGACGAAGCGACAAAGTCGATCATCATGATCGGCGAAATCGGCGGCGACGCCGAGGAACAGGCAGCGCAGTTCCTGATCGACGAAGCCAAGCGCGGCCGCAAAAAGCCGATGGCCGGCTTCATCGCGGGCCGCACCGCACCTCCGGGGCGCCGCATGGGCCACGCCGGCGCGATCGTGTCGGGCGGCAAGGGCGACGCCGAAAGCAAGATCGCGGCGATGGAAGCCGCCGGCATCAAGGTGTCGGCGAGCCCGTCGGAACTCGGCTCGACCCTCGCCGAAGTGCTGAAAGAACGCGTCTGAGCAGGCGGCCCGCCGGCACCCTTTGCCGGCGGGCCTCCCGCTTCCCATATATAATACCCACCCCTACCTCCCCGTGGAAAAGCAGATGAACCTCGAACGACAAAGCTTCGACATCGACGAGCCGCAGGCCGGCCCGAGCTGGGCGCCGAAGAACTGGCCGCAGATCGACAGCGACGACCTGACCGCCGCGCTCGATCCGCAGCAGATGCAGGTTGCAGTGAAGGCTGCCGCCGCCAAGGCGGGTGCCCCGCTGTCGAACGCCGAAGTCGAGCGAGCCGCTGACGATTCGATCCGCGCGATGATGCTGATCCGCACCTATCGCGTGCGCGGGCATCTTGCTGCCAATCTCGATCCGCTCGGCCTCAGCACACGAGAGCTGCCCGCCGACCTGACGCCCGAGTTTCACGGTTTTGTCGGTGCCGATCAGGACCGCCCGGTGTTCATCGGTGGTACGCTGGGTCTGGAAAAGGCGACCATTCGCGAGATCGTCGCGATCCTGCGCGCCAATTATTGCGGCAATGTCGGCCTCGAATATATGCATATCGCCGATATCGAGGAGCGCCAGTTCCTGCAGGAACGGATGGAAGGCGCCGACAAGATCATCGAATTTTCGGTCGAGGGCAAACGCGCCATCCTGAACAAGGTGATCGAAGCCGAGGAGTGGGAGAAATTCCTCGCGCGCAAATATGTCGGCACCAAGCGCTTCGGGCTCGACGGCGGTGAATCGATGATTCCGGCCATGGAAGCCATCATCAAATATGGCGGCCAGTACGGCGTACGCGAGATCGTCTATGGCATGGCGCATCGCGGGCGTCTCAACATGCTCGCGAACGTCATGGCGAAGCCGTACAAAGTGATCTTCCACGAATTTGCCGGCGGCTCGGCGAACCCCGACGATGTCGGCGGGTCGGGCGACGTCAAATATCACCTCGGCACATCGACCGACCGCGAGTTCGGCGGCGCGTCGGTGCATATGTCGCTGGTCCCTAACCCGTCGCACCTCGAAGCGGCCGATCCGGTTGTCCTTGGCAAGGTGCGGGCGCAGCAGGTGGTGCGCGACGATCTGGCCAAGCATGAGCAGGTTCTGCCCGTGCTGATCCACGGCGACGCGGCGTTTGCTGGGCAGGGAATCGTATGGGAATGCCTCGGCTTCTCGGGCATCCGCGGCTACAACACCGGTGGCTGCATCCATTTCATCGTCAACAACCAGATCGGTTTCACGACCAGTCCGCAGTTCGCGCGCTCGTCGCCCTATCCGTCGGACGTCGCAAAGGGCGTGATGGCGCCGATCCTGCACGTCAACGGCGACGATCCCGAGGCGGTGACCTTCGCGTGCAAGCTCGCGATTGATTTCCGCCAGCAGTTCAAGCGCGACGTCGTGATCGACATGTGGTGCTACCGCCGCTTCGGCCATAACGAAGGTGACGAGCCTTCGTTCACCCAGCCTTTGATGTACGCCGTCATCCGCCAGCATCCGCCGGTGTCGCAGCTGTGCGCCGCGAAGCTCGAGGCCGAAGGCGTCATCGACGCTGGCTGGGCCGACGCCCACCGCGCCGAATTCGTCGCGCGGCTCGAAGGCGATTTTGAAGCGGCGAAGAGCTACAAGCCGAACAAGGCCGACTGGTTCGCGGGCCGCTGGTCGGGGCTGCACGCCCCGGCTGACCCCGAAAATGCGCGCCGCAACATCTCGACCGGCGTGTCGGACAAATTGTTCGATTCGATCGGTCGCACGCTGACGACGATCCCCGACGACGTCGAGGTTCACAAGACGCTTCGCCGCGTGATCGACGCGCGCGGCGCGATGTTCGCCGACAAGAGCGACGGCGAGGTGTTCGACTGGGCGACCGCCGAAAGCCTCGCGTTCGGCACCTTGCTCAGCGAAGGCTATCAGGTGCGCCTGTCGGGTCAGGATTCGGGCCGCGGTACCTTCAGCCAGCGTCATGCCGTCTGGGTCGACCAGAAGACCGAAGCCAAATATGTGCCGCTGACGACCGTTCCGCACGGCCGTTTCGAGGTGCTCGACAGTCCCTTGAGCGAATATGGCGTGCTCGGCTTCGAATATGGTTATGCGATGGCCGATCCTAAGAGCCTCGTGCTGTGGGAGGCGCAGTTCGGCGATTTTGCCAACGGCGCGCAGATCATGATCGACCAGTTCATCGCGTCGGGCGAAGCCAAGTGGCTGCGCGCCAACGGCCTCGTGCTGCTGCTCCCGCACGGGTATGAAGGGCAGGGGCCGGAGCATAGTTCGGCGCGTCTTGAGCGCTTCCTCCAGCTTTGCGCGGGCGACAATATCCAGGTGTGCAATATTTCGACCCCGTCGAACTATTTCCACGTCCTGCGCCGCCAGATGCTGCGCCCGTTCCGCAAGCCGCTGATCATCATGACGCCGAAATCGCTGCTCCGCCACAAGCTGGCGGTATCGCAACGTTCGGATTTCATCGGCGACGCGCATTTCCGCCGCCTGATGTCGGATCGCACGCCGCCGGCAGACAAGGACATCAAGCGTGTCGTCCTCTGTTCGGGCAAGGTCGGTTACGACCTGATGGAAGCGCGCGATGCTGCGGGCCTCACCGACACGACGATTGTTCGCGTCGAGCAGATCTATCCCTTCCCGGGTGAGCCGCTCGCGGTTCGCCTGAAGCGGATGTCGAACCTCGAAGAGGTCGTCTGGGCGCAGGAAGAACCGCGCAACAACGGCGCCTGGTTCTTCGTCAACGAACTGATCGAAGAGGCGCTGACCGAAGCCGGCCACAAGGGCATGCGCCCACGCTATGCCGGTCGTGCCGCCGCTGCATCGCCGGCGACCGGCCTGATGAGCCGCCACCAGACCGAACAGTCGGCGCTCGTCGCCGATGCGCTCGGCCTGTCGGTTCGCGCCGAAATCCGTCGTACCAAGAACAAAGCCTGAGCCCAGAGCCTAATCCCCAAGGAACTGCACCTATGAGCACCGAAGTCAAAGTCCCCACGCTGGGCGAAAGCGTCACCGAAGCGACGATCGGCGAATGGCTGAAGAAGCCGGGCGAGGCCGTTGCGCTCGACGAACCTATTGCAAGCCTCGAGACCGACAAGGTCGCGGTTGAAGTGCCGTCGCCCGTCGCGGGCGTGATGGGCCAGCAACTCGCCGCAGTCGGCGATACGGTGAATGTCGGTGCGGCGATCGCGACGATCGAGGCCGGCGGTGCTGCCGCTGCTCCGGCGCCTGCCGCTGCTGCGCCTGCTCCCGCACCGGTCGCCAAGGCCGAGGCTGCGGCGCCGGCTCCTGCCGCGACCGCGGCACCGGCCGACGAAAGCGTCGACACCGTCACGACCATGTCGCCCGCGGTGCGCCGCCTCGTGCTCGAGCATGGCGTCGACCCGACGAAGATTCAGGGCAGCGGCAAGGATGGCCGCCTGACCAAGGAAGATGTGCTCGCGGCCGCGAACAACGCGCCGGCTGCCGCTCCGGCTCCGGCTGCTGTTGCTGCCGCACCGGTTGCAAGCGGCGCGCCGGGCCGCCACGAAGAACGCGTCAAGATGACGCGCATGCGTCAGACGATCGCGAAGCGCCTGAAAGCCGCGCAGGACACCGCGGCGATGCTGACGACGTTCAACGACGTCGACATGTCGGCCGTGATGGCGACGCGCGACAAATATCGCGAAAGCTTCGAAAAGAAGCATGGCGTGCGCCTCGGCTTCATGAGCTTCTTCACCAAGGCGGTCGCGCTCGCCGCGCATGACATTCCCGCGGTGAACGCGCGGATCGACGGCGACGAGATCGTCTATCACGACTACCTCGATGTCTCGGTCGCGGTCAGCGCCCCGAACGGCCTCGTCGTCCCGGTCGTGCGCAACGCCGACAGCCTGTCGTTCGCCGACATCGAAAAGGCGATCGCCGACCTTGGCAAGCGTGCCAAGGACGGCACGCTGACGATCGACGACATGACCGGCGGCACCTTCACCATCTCGAACGGCGGTGTGTTCGGCGGCCTGATGTCGACCCCGATCATCAATCCGCCGCAGTCGGCGGTGCTCGGCCTCCACCGCATCGAGGACCGCCCGGTCGTCCGGGGTGGCGAAATCGTGATTCGCCCGATGATGTATCTCGCGATGAGCTATGACCACCGTCTGATCGACGGCCGCGAGGCGGTGACCTTCCTCAAGACGATCAAGGAAGCGATCGAGGATCCGACGCGTCTGCTGATCGATCTGTAAAACAATGCGCTCCTGCGAACGCAGGAGCCCAGGGTGGGGCAGGCTGCCATTCGGCCTCCCATACCGGAGAATTGAATGAACAAACCCGGATATCTCTACCTGATGGCCAGTGGCCGCAACGGGACGACATATTTGGGTGTTACCAGTGATCTTCTGAAGCGGGTTTGGCAGCACCGCAATGAAGTGACCGACAGCTTCAGCAAGAAATATGGCTGCACGCGGCTGGTCTGGTACGAAGCGTTTGACGATATTCAGCAAGCGCGTCAGCGCGAGCTGCAAATGAAGAAATGGAAGCGGGCGTGGAAAGTTGAACTGATCGAACGCGATAATCCGCAGTGGCTGGATTTGTTCGACAGGCTATCGCTTTGACACCCTGGGTTCCTGCGTTCGCAGGAACACATATGGAGTGAGTTATGGCTGATTACGACTACGACGTCCTTGTCATCGGTTCGGGCCCCGGCGGTTATGTCGCGGCGATCCGCGCGGCGCAGCTCGGCCTCAAGGCCGCGTGCGCCGAAGGGCGCGAGACGCTGGGCGGCACCTGCCTCAACGTCGGCTGCATCCCGTCGAAGGCGATGCTCCACGCGTCGGAATATTTCGACGCCGCCGCCAATGGCTCGATGGCGAAAATGGGCATCAAGGTGAAGCCCGAGCTCGACCTGCCGACGATGCACGGCCAGCGCATCGACGCGGTCAAGGGCCTGACGGGCGGCATCGAATTCCTGTTCAAGAAGAACAAGGTCGACTGGCTGAAGGGCTATGCGCAGTTCACGTCGAAGGACAGCGTTGAGGTCGCGGGCAAGGCGTATCGCGCCAAAAATATCATCATCGCTACCGGCTCGTCGGTGACCCCGCTTCCGGGCGTCGATGTCGACAATGACAAGCAGGTCATCGTCGATTCGACCGGTGCGCTCGAACTGGCCAAGGTGCCGAACCATCTGGTCGTCATCGGTGGCGGCGTGATCGGGCTCGAACTGGGCAGCGTGTGGCGCCGCCTTGGCGCCAAGGTCACCGTCGTCGAATTCCTCGACCAGATCCTGCCCGGCATGGACGGCGACGTCCGCAAGGAAGCGAACAAGATCCTCAAGAAGCAGGGCATGGAATTCAAGCTCAAGACCAAGGTCACGTCGGCCACGGTCAAGGGCAAGAAGGCCGTGCTGACGCTCGAACCCGCGGCCGGCGGCGACGCCGAAACGCTCGAAGCCGATGTCGTGCTCGTGTCGATCGGGCGCCGCCCGAACACCGATGGCCTCGGTCTCGACAAGGCAGGCCTCGCGGTCAACCAGCGCGGCCAGATCGAAACCGACCATGATTTCTCGACGCAGGTCCCCGGCATCTGGGCGATCGGCGACGTCATCCCCGGCCCGATGCTCGCACACAAGGCCGAAGACGAAGGTATCGCCTGCGCCGAAAATATCGCGGGGCTGACCGGCATCGTGAACCACGACGTCATCCCGTCGGTCGTCTACACTTGGCCCGAAATCGCCGGCGTCGGCCTGACCGAAGAGCAGGCGAAGGAAAAGGGCGAGGTCAAGGTCGGCAAATTCCCGATGCTCGCGAACAGCCGCGCCAAGACCAACCACGAGCCCGACGGTTTCGTGAAGGTGATCGCCGATGCCAAGAGCGACCGCGTGCTCGGCGTGTGGTGCATCGCGAGCGTCGCGGGCACGATGATCGCGCAGGCGGCGCAGGCGATGGAATTCGGCGCGACGTCGGAAGATATCGCTTACACCTGCCACGCGCATCCGACGCACAGCGAAGCGATCAAGGAAGCCGCGATGGCGGTGACGGGCAAACCGATCCACACCTGACAAAACGATAATGGGGGAGAGAGTAATGGCGAAGCACGGGCTCTGGGCGGCGGCTTCGCTGGCCCTGTCCCTCATCGCGACCAGCGCGCAGGCGGCACCCGATTTGGGGAGCGCCAACGCGCGGCTGACTGCGCTGCTCGACAAGAATTACCCGGCGCTCGACGCGCTCTACAAGGACCTGCACCAGAATCCCGAACTCGGGATGCAGGAGGTGCGCACCGCGGGCATCCTCGCGCAGCACTTGCGCAAGGCGGGCTTCACCGTGACCGAGAAGGTCGGCGGCACCGGCGTCGTCGGCGTACTGAAGAATGGCGAGGGTCCGACCATCCTCGTGCGCGCCGACATGGACGCGCTGCCGATGGAGGAAAAGACCGGGCTCGCCTGGGCGAGCAAGGCGCGCGCAACCTATGAGGGCAAGGATGTGCCCGTGATGCACGCGTGCGGGCACGACACGCATGTCGCCTATCTGGTCGGCGTCGCGCAGGCGCTCGTGGCGATGCGCGACAGCTGGTCGGGTACGGTGATGCTGATTGGCCAGCCTGCCGAGGAACCGCTGCTCGGTGCGCGCGCGATGCTCGACGACGGGCTGTTCACGCGCTTCCCGAAGCCCGATTTCGGCTTCGCCGCGCATGTTTCGAACCTTCCCGCCGGCGTCGTCGCGATCAAGGCGGGCGCCGGGTCGTCGGCGTCGGACAGCTATTCGATCACCTTCCACGGTCGCGGCGGGCATGGTTCGATGCCCGCGGCGACGATCGACCCGATTCCGATCGCCGCGCGCTTCGTCACCGACACGCAGGTGGTGATCAGCCGCGAAAAGGATCCCGCCGCCTTTGGCGTGCTGACGATCGGTGCGATCAATGCGGGCAGCGCGCCCAACATCATTCCCGACAGCGCCGAGGTGAAGGTCAACCTGCGTTCGCAGTCGCCCGAGGTGCGCAAGCTGCTCCAGGACGGCACCGCACGCGTCGCGAAATCGGCGGCGGCGATGGGCAAAGCGCCCGAACCGACGATCCGCTACCTCAGCGGTACCGGCGTCCTGACCAACGATGAAACGATGGCGAATGCCGCGGTCACGGTGCTGACGCCGATGTTCGGCAAGAGCCTTGTCTTCGCGCCCGCGAGCGCGGCGCCGATGTCGGGCAGCGAGGATTATTCCGAATTCGTCGACGCGGGCGTGCCGTCGCTTTTCTTCGGTATCGGCGGCTATGATCCGGCGGTTCTCGCCGACCTCAAGGCGAAGGGCGAACCCGCGCCGACCAATCATTCGCCCTTCTTCGCGCCGAAGGCCGAACCCGCGATCCGAAACGCGGTGACCGCGATCGTGCTGTCGATCGTCGGCGGTGTACGCCCGGCGGCGAAATAGGGCGTCAGCCCGCCATCATCGTCTGCCACCGGCGCTGCGCGTCGGCGGTCCACACGCCTTCGGGCGACGGGTAGAAATCCGGAAAGACCTTGGCGTCGTCGGGGAGGACGATCCACGGCTGTTTGCTGCGCGTGAAGATATGCACGTCGGGCGGACAGCGATCGGGATCATCGAGCGTGCCGACGCGGACGAAGGACGAGCGGCGACCCGAGGTCGGATAATGGCTCCAGAGTGCGACCCGGCACGCCGGGCAGCGGACGATCTCCTGCCCCTTGCCGCTTTCGGACGGCGTCATCACCTGGTCGACTACCCCCTCGACCGCGATCCGGTCGCTCTCGATCACCGCATTGATCACAAAGGCGCTGCCCGTCTCGCGCTGGCACCAGCGGCAATGACAGCAGTGGACGATCATCGGGGCCGAGATCATCCGGTAACGAACCGCGCCGCACGTGCATCGGCCTTCCATGGCGGCCTCCTCTCCATTGTGCCGTATCGCGCGCGATGATAGCGCGGCGCGCGATGGATACACAAACGCTCGTCCGCCTGCTCGATCTCGTCGGCATCGGCGTCTTCGCGCTGTCGGGCGCGCTGATGGCGGTGCGGCTGCGTCAGACGCTCGTCACCGCGGCATTCTTCGCGCTCGTCACCGGCGTCGGCGGCGGCAGCGTGCGCGATCTCCTCATCGGTGCGCCGGTGTTCTGGGTGCAGGATGGCGCGATCGCCGCGGTGTGCATTGCGATCGCGCTGGTCGTCTGGCTGACCCCCGAACATTGGTGGCGGGGACAGTTGCTCGAATGGGCCGATGCGGTAGGGCTCGCCGCTTATGCAGTGTTCGGGACCGCCAAGGCGCTGGCATGGGGCGTTCCGCCCGTTCCTGCGCTGATGATGGGCGTCATCACAGGCTGCGTCGGTGGCACGATCCGCGACATTCTTGCCGGGGTGCCGTCGATCATCATGCGCCCCGAAGTCTATGTGACTGCGGCGGCGCTCGCCTCGGGGCTGTTCCTGCTGCTGCAGTGGCTGGGGACGGGGACGCCGGTCGCGGCTGTCGCAGGTGCGGTCGCGGGCTTTATCCTACGCGGTGCCGCGATCCACTGGTCGCTTGCGCTGCCCGCTTATCGCGGGCCGAAGGGCTAGGACAAGCGACAGGCTTGCCAAATCGCGAATCTGTGGCAGGTTCGCATTATGAACACTGATGTCAGCACCATCGCACGCCGGGTGCGGGGTCAGGCGGATGCCTTGCCCGAGCTGTTCGGCCGTTTCGATTTCGACAAGGCGCCCGAGCGTTGGGCGCCGGAGGCCGATGCGGTGAGCGAACTCGGTCGCGTCCGCAGCATCGACCGGTCCGCCTATCTCGACGATCCCGACCTGCTCGGCCGGATTCGCGAATATACAATGCTCGGCGACCGCACGGGCGACGCCTATGCCGCGCTGATGCCGCGCTATGGTTTCCAGCGCACCGTCGCGATGCTCGTCGACGCATGCGACAAGGGGATCGAGGCGGTCGCGGATGCGCCGCCCGAACTCGCCCAGCTGATCCACGAGATGGAGCAGAAGCCCGACTGGCTCGACATGGAGCTGGTCGAGGAGGGGGCCGCCTATGAGCGCAACGCGACCGCGAACCTGTCGCCCTTCCTGATCCGCGGCGCGTTTATCGCGACCTTCCTCAACAAATATTCGGCGCTGCCGATGGCGCTCACCGGAACGCTGGGTCAGGCGACCGCGGCGCGGCGGGTGAAGGAAACCGCGACCTTCTTCGCGACAACCGCGCTCCCCGGCGCGCTCGACCGCCACGGGCCGGGGTTCAAGGCGGCGGCGATGGTGCGGCTGATGCACTCGATGGTACGCGTCAATGTGCTGTCGCGTCCCGGCATGTGGGACGCCGAAACCTATGGGATGCCGATCCCGCAGCTCGACCAGATGCCGGCGGGGCTGATCCCGGTCTATTTTTTGTCGCAGGAAGTGCTGGCGAAGGGACGCACCGGCTTCACCCGGCTCGAGCGCGGCCGCGTCGAGCTGGCTCGCTACCGTTGCTATCTGCTCGGCCTGCCCGAGGACCTGCTCGCCGATACGCCGCAGGAGATCGTCCGCATCTGGCGTACGCGCAGCGCGACGTTGCGTTACGAATATGACGACCAGGTTTGCGGCGGGCTGCTTCGCGCGACGATGGATGCCGAGCTGTCGAAGGACAGGTCGCCAAAAGGGCAGGTCAAGCGCCGCCTCGAATATTCGGTGAGCCGCGTCTTCTTCGTGAAAGCATTCCTCGCCGGCGACGAGGAACGCGCCGCGAATGTCGGCGTGCCGGTGCGCCGCCGTGACCACTTGATTTACGGCGCGACGATGCTCGGCATTGCAGGGCGCATGGCGGCGTACCGCGTCGCCTCGCGCTTGCCGGTAATCCGCCATCTCGCCGATCGCCGCCTCGTCCGCCGGATCGAGCGCCAGCTCGCAGAATATGGCCGCGCCGAATTCACATCCGACGCTGCGCACTACAAGCCCGCGACGGCAAGCTAGTCTTTCAGCCAAAGGAATTTCATGAAAACCGAACAGGCGACCGTCAACGGCATCAGCATCACCTATGAGGACAAGGGGCCGCGGGATGCGCCGGTCATATTGCTGGTGATGGGGCTGGGCGGCCAGTTGACGCTCTGGCCCGACGAGTTCGTCGATGCGCTGAACGAACGCGGCTTTCGCACCATCCGCTACGACAATCGCGACGTCGGTTTGTCGACGCGCTTCGAGGCGGCGGGGGTGCCGAACCTGAAATGGATGTTCGTGAAAGCCGCGATCGGCCTGCGGGTGCGTCCGGCTTATACGCTCGCCGACATGGCAGCCGACGGCATCGCGCTGCTCGATCATCTCGGTATCGACCGCGCACATGTCGTCGGTGTGTCGATGGGCGGGATGATCTCGCAGCATATCGCGGCGCGTTATCCGGGTCGCGTGCTGTCGCTGGCCTCGGTTATGTCTACCACAGGCAACCGCCGCCTGCCGCGCGCGAAGAAGGAAGCCATGCAGGTGCTTGCGAACCGGCCGATGAGCGGGGACAAGGAGGCGCTGATCGCTTACTCGGTCAACGCCGCGCGGGTGATCGGCAGCCCCGGCTATCCTTCGACGGAGGAGCGGCTGCAGCGCCGTGTGCGCACCGACTTCGAACGCGGTTGGTATCCGCAAGGCGTCGCGCGGCAAATGGCCGCGATCGTTGCCGACGGCGACCGGCGCGTAATGCTGAAGGATATCAAGGCGCCAACGCTCGTCATCCATGGCGAGGATGATCCGCTCGTGCCGCTGCCCGGCGGGCGCGACACGGCGGAAAATATCGCGGGCGCAAGGTTGCTGACGATCCCCGGCATGGGCCACGACCTGCCGCTGGCGCTGGTCGATACGCTGGCCGACGCGATCGCGGAGCATGCGAAAGCGGTTGCGGTCGCAGCTTAGACGAAGTCTCGATTTGAAGTCGCGTGCCCCCGCGAAGGCGGGGGCCCATCATCGGTGGGCGCTATTTCGAACTGGCAAGAGATGGATCCCCGCCTTCGCGGGGATACACAGCTCTATTTCAGCAGCAGCGCCATCGTCGCGAAGAAGCCCTTCGCTTCTGCCTGACCCGGCCGCGGAACAGCGGGCAGATAGGCGCGGCAGTCGAGGCACGATGCCTGCACCGACCCAGCCTGCGTCAGCATCGTCAGATCCTGGACCAGCCGCCGTTCGGTGAGCTGGCGGTTCATCGCCGCGATGCCGAACCAGCCGCGCGGCAACGCCGCGGTCTCTTTCTCGGCGCCCGACCAACTCGCGAGCATCTTCGAAAATTCGCTCGGCTCGTCCTCGAAATATTTGGCGTGGAAATCGCCGTCGACCTTCGCGAGCTTCGCGGCGGCTGCTAGCGCATCGGGCAGGCCGCCGAACTGGTCGACGAGCCCGATCTGGCGTGCGGTGCCGCCAGCCCAGACGCGGCCTTCGGCGATTGTGCGGATCTTCTCGATCGGCTGCTTGCGGCTTTTTGCGACGAGGCCGGTGAAGCGGCCATAGATGTCCTCGACGCTCGCCTGCGCGAGCGCGTTGAACTCGTCGTTCACGCCGCCGAAGACGTCGGGCTGGCCCGACAGCGGGGTGGTCGCGATGCCGTCGGCATTGACGCCGATCTTCGCCAGCGCCTGATCGAAGCTCGGCAAAATGCCGAACACGCCGATCGAGCCGGTGATCGTCTCGGGCTCGGCAAAGATGCGGTCGGCAGGGGTCGATACCCAATAACCGCCCGATGCCGCGACATTCGCCATCGAGACGACGATCGGCAACTTCTTCGCCTTCGCGGCGAGCAGCGCCTGGCGGATTTCCTCGGACGCGAGCACCGACCCGCCGGGCGAATCGACGCGCAGGACGATCGCCTTGATGCTGCTGTCGGCGGCGGCATCGAGAATGTGCTGCGCGATAGTCTCGCCGCCCGCCACACCGCTCGGCGCTTCGCCATCGACGATTTCGCCGACGACGGGGACGACCGCGATCGCGCTACCCTTCTCCGCCGGCGGGTTTGCGGCGACCCAGTTTTCGAGCGGGATCGCATTATATTCCCACGGCTTGCTGTCGTCGGCCGCCCCGCTGATCTCGGCAACGCGGGTGTTGAACGCCATGCGACTACCGAGCTTGTCGATCAGGCCGGCATCGAGCGAGGCTTTCGAGAGGTCGTTGCCTGCCGCTTTCACCGCGCCCGCGGTGTCGGCGATATAGGCGTCGATCTTGGCCGCGGGGCGGGCTTTCTTTACGTCGGTAAGCCAGTTTTCCCAGAGCACGCCGGCGTAGGCGAGGTCGGCCTCCTTCGCTTCGGGCGACTGGTCACTGCGCAGATAAGGTTCGACCGCGCTCTTGAAGGTGCCGACGCGGTAGATATGCGCCGTGATACCGAGCCGGTCCATCAGTCCCTTGTAATAGAGGCGCGATCCGCCGGGCCCTGCAATCGCAACGCCGCCGATATTGTCCGCCCAGATTTCGCTGGCGTGCGATGCGATCTGATAGCTGTCGGTGGTGTAGGCGGTGGCAAAGGCGAGCACGGGCTTCCTCTGTGCGCGCACCTTGTCGATCGCGCTTCCGATCTCGGCGAGCGATACCTGCCCGCCGCCGAGGAAGCGGTCGAAGTCGAGCACGACCGAGGTCACGCGCTTGTCGTCGGCGGCAACCTCGAGTGCGTGGACGACGTCGCGGACACGGATTTCCTTGAGCTGGGCGCCGCCCGACAGGGCGGCGAGCGGATCGACCTCGGCGGGCTGTTCGCTGACGATGCCGTCGAGTTCGATGAGCAGCGCGCCTTGGCTTACCGGCAGGCCGGCGTTCGGGCGCCCGGATAGGAGGCCGAAGAGCAGGACGAAAAACAGCAGCAGGAAGATGAGCGCCAACGCATCCTTGATCGCGACGAGCAGATGCCAGACCTTGCGCGGAAAGCTGGTCGTCGATTTGGGCCTGTCATCACCCGGAAGCGGGCGGCGCACCGGAATGGCCCAAGGGCCAGCGGGATCGTTCGGGGTGTTGGCGGTGGTTTCGGTCATGTGTCTGAACCTAGGGATGCGGCCTGCCCTTGGCAATGCACGCTTCGACGGATGAGCTGCGGGGCCATACGGGTAACCTCAGAGCCAGCCTTCGCGGCGATACCAGCGGACTGTTTCGGCAAGCGCCTTGCCGGTGTCCAGCTCGGGGCGCCAGAGCGCGAGAGGCGGGGCTTTCCCCTCGGTCGCGACCCAGTCGGGATGCGCAATATAACGCGCGCGGTCGGGGGTCAGCTTGGCGCGGCTACGGCGCACGAGTTTGTCGAGCCGCCCGGCCGCCTTGAGCAACGAGGCGGGAGTGGCGAGCGTCGACAGGCGTTGCCGACCGACGGCCTGCGCGACCGCGCGGGCGAAGCCGCGGTACGACCAGCCAGTGGGCGTGCCGTCGTCGGGCTCGTAAACCTGCCCGACGCTGGCGCCGGGATCGGCCGCGACCGCGACGAGTAACCGCGCGAGTTCATCGACATAGATCGCCGACAGGCGGCCAGGGGGCACCAGCGCGATGCCACGCTGCGCCATGCGAAAGAGGTCGAGCATCTCGGTGTCGCCGGGGCCAAAGACCGCGGGGGGGCGCACGATCGTCCATTCGAGCCCGCTCGCCATGACGACGGCTTCGGCACGCTCCTTCGACCAGCCATAATTGGACAGCGCGGGCTCGCGCGCGGCGAGCGACGAGACATGGACGAAACGCGTCACTCCGGCATTGCGGGCGGCGCCGACGACGTTGGCCGTTGCGGTCGTGTTGCCGGCCTCGAAGGCGGCGCGGGTCGGGACGTTCACGACTCCTGCAACATGCATGACGACATCGGCTCCCGCCGCCATTTCGGCGAGACTGCCCTTGTCGTCGAGCGCGCCCGCGATCCAGGTGACGCCTTCGCGTTCGGGCCGGGGGCGGCGGGTGAGGGCGCGGACTTGCCAACCTGCGGCGATGGCGTCGCGCATGGTCGCTCCGCCCACGAATCCCGTGGCCCCCGTCATTGCGAGGACGGGCGGGGTCACAGCAGCACCATATGGTCGCGGTGGACCATGGCGCTGCGCGGCGCATAGCCGAGGGCGGCTTCCTGCGCGTCGCGGCCAAGTCCCAGGATATTTGCGGCGTCGGCGCCGGGATATTCGGACAGGCCGCGTGCGATCACGCGCCCGTCGGGCCCGGCGATGTCCAGGATGTCGCCGCGCGCGAAACTGCCGCTGACCGCGGTCACGCCCGCGGCGAGCAGGCTGGCGCCGCCTTGCAGCGCCTTGGCAGCGCCCGCATCAATCTCGATCCGGCCTTTCGCGGTCAGTCCACCCGCGAGCCACGCCTTGCGCGCGCTCGCACCCTTGTCGGCGGCGAACAGCGTATGCCGCGCTTCGGCCGACAGCGGCTGGTCGATGCGGCCCGATGCGATCGCGAGATGCGCGCCCGCCGCATTGGCGATACGTGCGGCGGCGATCTTCGACACCATGCCGCCGGATCCCATACCCGATGCCGATCCAGTGTCGGCCATCGCTTCGACGGCGGCGTCGATGCGCTCGACACGGGCGATATGGACGGCGCCTTCGTACGCCGGATTGCGGTCGTAGAGGCCGTCGATGTCGGATAGCAGGATCACGCCGCCCGCCGCCGCCGCCTGCGCTACGCGCGCGGCAAGGCGGTCATTGTCGCCGAAGCGGATTTCCTCGGTCGCGACGCTGTCATTCTCGTTGATGATCGGCACGACGCCGAGGCTGAGGAGGCGGTCGAGCGTCGCGGCGGCGTTGAGATAACGGCGGCGATGTTCGAGATCGTCCAGCGTAACGAGCATCTGCGCCGCGGTAAGCCCCTCGGCACCGAGTACTTCGGCCCAGACCTGCGACAGTGCGATCTGCCCGGTTGCGGCGGCCGCCTGCGCATCTTCCAGCGTCCCGCGTCCACCCTTGGCGAGGCCGAGGCGCCGAGCGCCAAGCGCGATCGCGCCCGACGAAACGACCGCGACCTGTTGGCCTGCGCGGTTCCGCTCGGCGATGTCGGCGGCGATTCCCACCAACCAGTCGCGCCGCACCGCGCCCGACGGATCGACCAGCAGGGCCGATCCGATCTTGACGATCAACCGGGGACAGGAGGCGGGCGGAAAGAGGCTCATGGCGCCGCGGATAGCGCGTTGCGCGCTTTCCGCCAATGCGAATGTCCCGGGAACGACCGTTCGCGCCATATTCCGAAAGGCGGCTATGAGGTGGAGAGCGGCGGCGGCCGGTGCAGCAATCTCCAAAGGTCAGTAAAGGTCAGCCCTGTGTGCCGCCCGATTTGACCTTGCGGAGTGCGGGAAGCGACCAGCCGTGACTGCTTGGCACCAAACTGGCCAGCAACCGTTTTATGCACCAGGTGAAAGAGCCGCAATAAAGGCTGGCATAGCCGGATATTGTAGGAAAGGCTTATTTGCAGGCGTCCGATTTGGGGTGGGGGAGCGGACCGTCCTCTATTCCCGTTCGTGTCGAGCGAAGTCGAGACACCCATCGAGGTTAAGCTTCGCCGAGGGGCGCTCGATGCGAACGGGTTAGGTCAGCGGAACGTCCGCAATCGGCCGTAACCCACGGCTGCCCGCCCCGCCTATTTCCGCTCTGCGGCGCTGGCATCGCGGATCGCCTTGAATTCGCTACCGTCCTTCCAGCCCGGCCATTTGGCCGAGCGGGCGAGTTCGTCGCCGATCGTGTAGAAGACGGCGATGTCCTGAACCGCGCCATCGAGGTTCCAGCTTTCGTCCCACGCGTCGCACGCCTGATGATAGCATTTGCCGGTATAGGCATCGACCCACGCTTGCCCGGCAGGCTTGCCGCCTTCGACCAGGTCGGACGCGCCCGCGATTCCCATCATCAGCAGCACGGGAACGCCGCGCTTGGCAAGGCTGAAATGGTCGGCGCGGTAGAAGAGGCCGCGTTCGGGGAGGCTTTCGACGCTGACGGTGCGGCCCTGCGCCCTGGCGACGCGCGCGAGATCGTCCTCGAGCGTGCCCTGTCCCTTGCCGACGAGGACGACATCCTTTGCCTTGCCGGCGGTCTGGAGGATGTCGAGACCGAAGTTGGCCACGGTCTTTTCGGCGGGGAAGACCGGGTTCTGCGCATAGGCCTCCGAGCCGAGCAGCCCGCGTTCCTCGGCGGTCCAGAAGGCGAAGGCGATCGTGCGGTCGGGGGCGGGCGCCGCCTTGAACAGCCGCGCGATCTCGAACAGCCCCGCGACGCCGAGCGCGTCGTCATTGGCGCCGGCACGGTAGATGCGGCCCTTTTCGTCGGGCGCGCCTTCGCCATAGGCGTCCCAGTGCGCGCCGTACATCACGACCTCGTCGGGGCGCTTGGCGCCGGGGATCTTGGCGAGGACATTCTGGCTCTGCACGACCTCCTGCGTCACCGGGACCGCGGCATTGAAGCCGGTGCCGAGGTCGACGGGCTTGAAATCCTTGCGGCGCGCGGCGGTGCGCAGCTTGGCGAGGTCCTGCCCGGCGTTCGCGAACAGGCTCGTCGCGGTCTCGCCCGAGATCCAGCCTTGCAACGCAAGGCTCGTCACCTTTTCGGGCGGGACGACGAGGCCGTAGTTTTCGCCACCGGGGCTGTTGACGACGTTCCAGCCGTAGCCGACGCCGTCGGTGTCGTGGACGATCAGCGCGCCGATCGCGCCGCGGCGCGCGGCCTCCTCGAACTTGTAGGTCCAGCGGCCATAATAGGTCATCGTGCGGCCGCCGAACTTGCCGAAACTGTCCTCGCCCTTCGTCGCGACGAAATCGGGGTCGTTGATCAGGAAGACCGCGACCTTGCCCTTGAGGTCCTGTCCCTTGAAATCGTCCCAGCCGCGTTCGGGGGCGGTGACGCCGTAGCCGACGAAGACGAGCGGCGCGCTATCGATCACCGCCCGATCCTTGGGCTGGAGCGTCGAGAGGTAGATGTCGGTGCCGAAGGTCAGCGGCGTTGCGCTGCCCTTGCGGTCGAAGGCGAGCGTTGTCGGCGTGCCGAGGCGCGTGTGGAGCAAAGGCACCGGCTGGGTCCAGCCGCCGTCGGTGCCCGCGGGTTCGAGCCCCAAAGCCTGCAGCCGGCCGATCAGATAGCCGATCGTGCGTTCCTCGCCGACGGTGCCGGGCGCGCGGCCCTGGAACTGGTCGGAGGCGAGCGTGCGCACGGTCTGGGTCAGGTTCGCCGCGTCGATGCCCGATTGGGCCGACGTGGGTGCGGCGATGACGGTTGAAAGCAGGAGGGCGGCGGCGATGGGGCGGTACATGGGGGACTTTCCGTTGATCAGCGGTCGAGGCAGCGTTTGAGATAGGCGCGCGCGCCGGCAAAGTCGCGCATTTCCATCGTCATCGGCACGCCGCCGCCGATGGTGAGAGTAAGCGTGAAGTCGGCGGGGAGTTTGTCGAGATTTTCGACATGGCCGAACGGGACATCGTGCCACATGCGGCCTTCGTCGATCGGGTAGCTCGTCACTTCAACTTCGCCGTCGCCGATGCCGGTGATCGCGAGCTTCGCCTTGCGCGGCTTGAGTTCGCGCGTTTCGTCCTTGGCGAGCGGCTTGGGGTCCCCGGCGCGCGCGCGGTCCGAAATGGCGAGCTTCATATTGTTCGTGTCGCTCGCAACCGAGAGCATCCAGCTCCGCTCGGCGTCGGCGGGGTCGGTCCATGTGACGCCGCATTGCATCTGGCCGCTCCAGGGCGGGTCGGCGCTGTCGACGGGCTGGGCAGCGAGGATCAGGAGCGGCGTCAGCGCCGCGGCGGGGAGGAGGATCATGGTTCGGCTTCCCGTTTCGGGTTTGGAAACGGGGTCTTAGCATGGTGGGGCGCAATGTGAACCGCTGCAGCGGTGACGATCGCGGCCGAGTGCGTTAGGGGAGCGCGGTGACCCTTTTCCCATCCGTTCTGAATTTCCGGCGCTGCCTGCTCGTCGCGGCCGGCGCGCTCGCGCTTGGCGGGTGCGGCCCGAAGCCGCCGCTGCGCGTGATGGCGTGCGATGCCGCGCCGGCCGCGCCGGTGGTCGTAGACGCCGACGGGCGGACGGCGCGCACGACGCTGTCGGTACTCACCTATAATCTGGAGGGGCTGGGCTGGCCGGCACGCAAGGGACGGTCGGCGGAGCTGAAGCAGATCGGCGAGCGGCTGGCGGCGATGCGCGAAGCGGGCACCGGACCCGATGTGATCCTGTTCCAGGAAATGTTCAGCGGGGCTGCGAAGCGCGCGGTCGCGGCGAGCGGCTATCCCGCGATCGCGCCGGGGCCGCGGCGGACGACCCCGCCCTATATCGGCGATTATGAGAAGATGGCGGGCAGGGCAAAGCCGCTGAAGGGCGAAATCGGCATCAGGCTGCTCGGGGGCGGGCTGGCGATCGCGTCGCGCTATCCGATCGCCCAGACCGCGCTCGACGCCTATGGCCGGCGCGCGTGCGCGGGGCTCGACTGCCTGTCGAACAAGGGGGTGATGCTGGCGCGGATTTCGATGCCGGGCGTCCCCGCGCCGATCGACATCTATAATACGCATATGAACTCGCGCGGCGCGTCGGGCGTATCCGCGGCGCGCGACGGCGAGGCGCATGCGCGGCAGGCGATCGCAGCGTCCGAGTTCATCGCGCGCACGCAGGACCTGACCGCACCGCTGATCTTCGGAGGCGATTTCAACATGCGCCATTCGGAGGACCGCTGGGCGGAATTTTCCGAATATCACCCGCTGACCCTGGTGCACGAGGTTTGCGTCGACCCCGCGTCGGGGTGCGAGGTGAAGATGTCGTGGGACGGCGATGCGCCGTGGATGGATACGCAGGACCTGCAATTCTTTGCCGATGGCGAGCGGCTGACGGTGCGGCCGGTGCGCGTCGAGGCGTTGTTCGACGGCGGCGCGAGCGGGCCGCAGCTGTCGGACCATGACGGGTTTCTGGTGACCTATGAGCTCAGCTGGCCGGTGGGGGCGGCGAAGCAGGCCTGCGAAACGGCACGGACTAAAGCGCCATAGACATTATGGCGAGGGTCGCGGCGATGATGGTGAAGAGCAGCACCGCCCGGGGACCATGGCGCCGTACGAAGCGCGCCGTTCGGCCTTCGGCGGGCGGCCAGTCGGCGACCGGCTGCTGCGCGTCGTTTTCACGCGCGGCGGCGGATCGCGGGAAGGCGGGCTGCGACGCGAGCCCCGGCCCGCTGATGCCGCTCGCCAGCGCGAGCTTTTCGAACGCGACCGCCATCTTCTCCCGCTGGAGGCTCAGGCGCACCTCGGCATGTCGCGGGTCGTCCGACGCCGGCAGCGCGTCGACGAGGCGCTCGACGGCGATATCGAGCGCGTGGAGATCGTCGATCGCTTCCATCGCGCGCGGGCGATCGCCGCGCTCGAGCGCAAGCTGCAGCCTGGTCAGCGACAGCATTCCGGCGCGGCAGAGCTGGAGGCCGAGAACATAGTCGCCCGCCGCGGCGGCGGCGCCCGATGGCACGCCGGGATCGGTCCGATGATCCTCGTGCCGGGTCGAAAGGGCGTTCATGATCCTTGCTCCTGTCCTCACTCGCCCCCGAAACCGGGCTAGAACGAAGGAGGGCGGGGGAGGAGTCCCGATCGGACCCGCCGTGCCGCGGATGCGCTGGGTGGCGGCCGGGCAAAAGGGGACGCCGCCGGCAGCACGGTGGCGTCCCCCGTTTTCGCAAAAGACGCGCGCCGCGCCGGGCTAGCCTTCGGCGAGCACCGGCACGGCCTCGTCGACGATATTGCCCGACTGGCGGTCGAACAGGCGGCGATACTGGCCGTCGGGGTTCGCGAGCAGCGTTTCATGGTCGCCGTCCTCGATCACCTTGCCCTGATCGAAGACGAGGATGCGGTCGAGCGTGCGCACCGTCGAAAGCCGGTGCGCGATGACGATCGCGGTGCGGCCCTTCATCAGCCGGTCCATCGCCTGCTGGATCAGCGCCTCGCTTTCCGAATCGAGGCTCGACGTTGCCTCGTCGAGGATCAGGATCGGCGCGTCGGCGAGGAAGGCGCGCGCGAGCGCGACGCGCTGACGCTCGCCGCCCGACAGCTTGACCCCGCGCTCGCCGACGGGCGTCGCATAGCCGCGCGGCAGCCGGGCGATAAAATCGTGCGCGTTGGCGAGCCGTGCTGCCGCCTCGACCTCGGCCCGGCTCGCGTCGGGGCGGGCGTAGGCGATATTGTCGGCGAGACTGCGGTGGAACAGGATCGGTTCCTGCTGAACGATCGCGATCTGCGCGCGGAGCGACTGCTGCGTCGCGTGCGAGACATCCTGTCCGTCGATTGTCACCCGGCCCGCGTTCACGTCGTAGAGACGCTGGATGAGCTTGACGAAACTCGTCTTGCCCGATCCCGAATGCCCGACAAGGCCGATCCGCTCGCCGCCGCGGATCAGGACGCCCAGATGCTCGTAGAGCGGCGTGTCGTGCCCGCCATAACGGAAGGTGACATCGTCGAAACGCACCTCGCCGGCGCCGATCCGGATCGGCTCCGCATCCGCCCGGTCCTCGATTCCCAGCGGCTGGTCGTGAAGGTCGACCAGTTCCTCCATCTCGTTCACCGAACGTTGCAGATGATGGATGTGGAAGCCGATGTCGACGAGATAGCCGTGAACGACAAAATAGCTGGTCAGAACATAGGTAACGTCGCCGGGCGTTGCAGCGCCGCGCCACCACAGCCACAGCGCCGCGCCGGTGATCGCGCTGCGCACGACCCAGAGGAGGAGGATCTGGGCGCTGCCCGACCATGTATAGCGCATCCATGTGCGCCGCGTGCGCTTCGCCCATTTGGCGAGCAGGGTTTCGACGCGCGCCTCTTCGCGGTCTTCGGCACCGAACGCCTTGACGACGGCATTCGAACCGATCGCGTCCGAGAGCAGGCCCCCGAGCTTTGTATCCCACGCGTTGGACAGGGTCGCGGCGGGCGACGCCCAGCGCGTGGCGAGGGTGACGGTCATCGCGACATAGGCGGCGGCGCCAATGCCCATGACGATCCCGAGGAGCGGCCAGTGCCAGCCAAGGAGAAGCATCGTGCCGACGAGCACGACGACCGACGGCAGCAACTGCAGCAACAGCACGTCGTTGAGCGTATCGAACGCCCACATGCCGCGCGTGATCTTGCGCACCGTCGAACCGGCAAAGGCATTGGCGTGCCAGTCGGTCGAGAAGCGCTGGACGCGGTGGAAGCTGTCCTGCGTCACGCCGCGCATCATGCGCAGGGTGAAGGGGACGATGCCCGCCCAGGCGAAATGGCGGAGCAGCACCATCGCGAGGCCGAGCGCCGCCATCGCCGCGAACAGCGCGACCGCGCCCTCGCGCCGGCCGGCCGCCAGCGCGTCGATCAGGTGCCCCGCGAACAGGGGCACGAAAATCTCCGTGAGCGTCGAGGCGGTGATAAACAGGGCGATGAAGGCGGCGCGTCCGCGCTGCCCCGCCCAGTGACGAAAGGTAAAATCGAGGACGCGGCGGATCGAATCCGCGCGGCCCGTGTCGGGTGTCGATGTCATATCATGAACCGGCGCGAAAGCGCCGTCTCCAAAGCGTTATGTCAGGGGGCGATCCAGTTCAAAACCGGATCACGGAGGCTTCCAGACTTAATGGTGGAAGCACTCGAAGGTTCGAAACCTTCCGGGAGGGCATGTTGCGATCGAAAATTTCATCTGGCCCTCCTTTCTTCGCGTTGGATTCGACGGGAGACCTAACAATCCCGCATCGCTCTGGCAAGCCTGCGTTTTCGGGGTGGGCGCGGGCGGCGGTTTGACAGCAAGAAACGGGGCGTGCCTGCGGGCGTGCCATGGCATGGCGGGTTCATGACCCGAACGATCGAAAACGATATTGGCGCGCGCCTCGGCGCGGCGGACTGGACCGAAATCGCCGCGGCGCTCGACCGCAACGGGTGGGCGGTGCTGCCACGGCTTCTGAGCCATGCCGAATGCGATGCGACCGCCGCGCTCTATGCGCAGGAGGCGGGGTTTCGCAGCCACGTCCATATGGCGCGGCACGGGTTCGGGCGGGGCGAGTATCGCTACTTCGCCTATCCGCTGCCGCCGCTGGTCGCGGAGCTCCGCGCGGCGCTTTATCCGCGGCTCGCGCCGATCGCCAACCGCTGGTTCGAACGCATGGGAATGACGGTACGCTTTCCGCCGGGCCACGAAGAATTTCTCGCGCGATGCCATGATGCGGGGCAACGGCGGCCGACGCCGCTGCT
>NZ_DASWTD010000385.1:0-2167 GCF_036402335.1 Sphingopyxis sp.
GTCATGGCGATCGTCGTCGAGGTCACCGACGCGGTGCGATCGGCCGAGGCGCTCCGTGCGAGCGAGGCGCGGCTGCGCTTCCTCGACCGGCTGGGCCGGGCGATCGCCGTCCGCACCAGCGCCGACAATATCCTGTCGATCGTCACGCGGATGACTGGCGAAGAACTCGGCGTGTCGATCTGCGCCTATGCCGACATGGACGAAGACCAGGACGGTTTCACCATCCGCGGCGACTGGGTCGCCGAGGGGGCGCGGTCGATCGTCGGCCGATACAGCCTTGCGGCTTTTGGCGAACTCGCGGTGCGGAGCCTGCGTGCGGGACGTCCGCTGATCGTGAATGACAATCTCTCCGAACTTCCGGCCGAAGCCGCCGCGACGTTCCGGACCATCGGTATCGGTGCGACCGTCTGCATGCCGCTGGTGAAGGAAGGACGCCTGACGGCGCTGATGGCCGTGCATCATCGTGCGGCGCACCATTGGACCGAAGCCGAGCTCGCAACGCTTCGCGATGTGACCGAACGCAGCTGGGCGCATATCGAGCGGGTCGCGACCGAAGCCGAATTGCGCACGGCTGCCGAGCGGCTCAAGCATCTCAACGAAACGCTCGAAGCGCGTATCGAGGAGCGTTCGACCGCACTCGAACGTAGCCAGACGCAGTTCCGGCTGCTGGTCCAGGGCGTCACCGATTATGCGATCTACATGCTCGACGAGACCGGGCTGGTGACGAGCTGGAACGCCGGGGCAGAGCGCATCAAGGGCTATCGGCCCGACGAGATCATCGGCCGGCATTTTTCCTCCTTTTACGAAGAAAAGGATCGCGACGCGGGCGAGCCGGCGCGCGCGCTGGAAACAGCGCGGCGCGAGGGACGCTTCGCCGCGGAGGGCTGGCGCGTGCGCAAGGACGGCACGCGCTTTCATGCGAGCGTCGTGATCGACGCGATCCACGACGACGCCGGCGACCTGATCGGCTTTGCCAAGATCACGCGCGATGTGACCGAGCGCGAGGAAGCGCAGCGCGAGCTCGAACTCGCGCGCGAGGCGCTGTTCCAGTCGCAGAAAATGGAAGCGATCGGCCAGCTGACCGGCGGGATCGCGCACGACTTCAACAATCTTCTGACGGCGATCCGCAGCGGGCTCGAACTGCTCGAAAAGCGCGTGCCCGACGAACCGCAGTCCCGGCGGCTGCTCGAAAATGCCGTGAAAGCCACCGATCGCGGCGCGGCGCTGACGCAGCGTATGCTCGCTTTCGCGCGCCGTCAGGAACTGGAAACCGAGAGCGTCGACATCGCGACACTCGTCGCGGGGATGATGGAATTGCTGCAGCGCTCGCTCGGTCCGACCTTCGCGATCGAAATGGCCTTCCCCGCCGACCTGCCCGCGGTCGCCGCCGACATCAACCAGCTCGAAATGGCGCTGCTCAACCTCGCGGTGAATGCGCGCGATGCGATGGGCGGGGGCGGACAGCTTGCGATCCGCGGCGAGGTTCGCGACGTCGCGGGCGGCGCGGTGATCGATCTTGCCGAGGGGCGTTATGTTCGCCTGACCGTTGCGGACGATGGCAGCGGCATGGACAGCGAAACCCTCGCGCGCGCGGCCGATCCCTTCTTCACGACAAAGGGCGTCGGCAAGGGAACCGGCCTCGGCCTTTCGATGGTTCATGGTTTCGCGCGGCAGATCGGGGGGATGCTCCAGCTCGAAAGCCGCGTTGGCCTGGGGACAGAGGCGCATATCTGGCTCCCGCTCAGCAGCGTCGAGCCGGCGAGCGAGCAGGCTCCCGCTCAACACAGCACGCGCGGCGCGGACCGCGCCGAAGTCATCCTCGTGGTCGACGACGATGCGCTCATCCTGATGAACAGCGCGGCGCTGCTCGAGGATCTGGGCCATGTCGTCGTCGAGGCGAATTCAGGCGAAGAGGCGCTCGAGAAGCTGCTTTCACGACCCGACATCAGCCTGATGATCACCGACCAGGCGATGCCGCTGATGACCGGCAGCGAATTGATTGCACAGGCGAGGCGGCACCGGCCGGACCTGCCGATCATCCTTGCGACCGGCTATGGCGAGACCCCCAGCGATATCGGTCCCGCGGTCCTGCGCCTCGGTAAGCCGTTCGGCCAAAGCGAATTGCGCCGCGCGGTCGAAGCCGTGGAGAAGCCGCCCGCCGGGTGAC
>NZ_DASWTD010000386.1:0-2085 GCF_036402335.1 Sphingopyxis sp.
AGCGCAGCGACGGCATCGTCGGCGAGGAGCGAAAAGACCTGTGTATATTTGTCGCCCGAAGCGCCCGTGCCACGCTTGTCGTAAACGAACGCACCGACGCCGGCGGCGGGGAGCATGCGCTGGAGCGAATTGAAGTCGCGCGCCGAATCGGGTTCTGAGCCGTGGAGCAGGACAACCACCGGGACCGGGCCGTCGCCGGGTGGCAGGACAAGGCGGCCGACAAGGCGCGTGCCGTGGCTGGTAAAGCTGGTCTCGCGCTTTTCCAGCGCAATGCGCTGCGCCTTGCGCTCGCCGAATTGCGCCGAGTTCGCGGCACAATCGAACCGGACCTGCAACCCGTCGCGACGTCCCGTCCAGCCTGTGGTGCCCGTCCAATGGTCGCCGTCACACTTGAGCTCGCCGGTGTGCCCATCAAGGCTGCGCCAGCGCAGTGCACCTTCGTCCGACGCGGCGACGTCGATCACTTCGCCATCCGCGGCGCGGTAGGTGCCGAGCGCGCAGTCGTTTTCGGCGGCGGCGGCCGGCGGCGCCATCGTCGAAACCGCCATCAGTGCCGGTATCGCGACGTTGCGGAGGAGGCGACGTTCCTTGGGGGCGGTTCGATCGGTTGTTGGCATGACGTCCCGTGACTGAGAGATGCGGCAAGTAAGGCGATGTGAAGCTGTATTATATCAGTAAAACAGCTAAAGCCAAGGCCGACGCGGCGCATCGGCGCGTCGGTGCATTACGGGGCACGCCGGCGATGGTGCGGACGGCGGGACTTGAACCCGCATGACACTAGGCCGGCAGATTTTAAGTCTGCTGCGTCTACCGATTTCGCCACGTCCGCATGACCGACGCCGGTCAAGCCGATGGGCCCATGCAGGTCAAGCGATGTTTGCCGCTTCACGCCATGCGGCGGCTCGGCTAGACGGCATGGCATGACTCCAGTCCTCGAAATTTCCGGCCTCGGAAAAACCTATAAAAGTGGTCACACGGCGCTGAGCGATGTCGACCTCACCATCAACAAGGGCGAGATTTTCGCGCTGCTCGGGCCGAACGGCGCTGGCAAGACGACGATGATCAGCATCGTCTGCGGGATCGTGACCGCTACTGCGGGGACGGTGACCGTCGCCGGACACGACCATGCGCGCGATTACCGCGCGGCGCGGACGATGATCGGGCTGGTGCCGCAGGAACTGCACACCGATGCGTTCGAGACGGTGATGGCGACCGTCAGCTTTTCGCGGGGCCTGTTCGGCAAGCCGCGCGATGCGGCCTTCATCGAGCAATTGCTGCGCGACCTGTCGCTGTGGGACAAGCGCACATCGAAGATCATGGAGCTGTCGGGCGGCATGAAGCGCCGCGTGATGATCGCCAAGGCGCTCTCCCACGAACCCGAGATCCTGTTCCTCGACGAGCCGACCGCCGGAGTCGACGTCGAGCTGCGCCGCGACATGTGGAACATGGTTCGCGGCCTGCGCGAGCGCGGGGTCACGATCATCCTGACCACCCATTATATCGAAGAAGCCGAGGAGATGGCCGACCGCGTCGGTGTGATCAGCCACGGCAAGCTGATCCTCGTCGAGGAGAAGCACGCGCTGATCAAGAAGCTCGGCCGCAAGACGCTGACGCTCAACCTCGCCGAGCCGCTGGCGGTCGTTCCCGGCGAGCTGGCGCAATGGAAGCTCGCGCTCGCGGGCGACGGCAACGAACTGATCTACGAATTCGACAGCCACGCCGAGGCGACGGGCGTCCCGTCGTTGCTGCGCCGGATGAGCGATATCGGCATCGCCTTCAAGGATCTGCACACCAAGCAGAGCTCGCTCGAGGATATTTTCGTCGGGCTGGTGCATGAAAACAAGAACAGCGCAGGAGCGGCCGCATGATTTCGAACGTCCGCGGCATTCGCGCCATCTACCTCTTCGAAATGGCGCGCTTCGGGCGTACCTTCTGGACCAGCCTGATGCTGCCGGTCATCACTACCGCGCTCTATTTCGTCGTCTTCGGATCGGCGATCGGCAGCCGGATGACCGAGGTGAGCAACGTCCCCTATGGCGCGTTCATCGTGCCGGGGCTGATGATGCTCACGATGTTCACCGAAAG
>NZ_DASWTD010000387.1:0-4490 GCF_036402335.1 Sphingopyxis sp.
GGCAGAGTTGCGCGCTCGCGGTCAAATTGACCTGCATCGTGCGGTTCCAGTTTGCGAGCCAGTCGGTGTTGGGATCGCCCAGCGGATTGGCTTCGAACACCCCGGCGTTGTTGACGAGCACGTCGATGCGGCCGTCGAGGCGGTCGAGGCTCGCCTGCCACAGCCGGTCGGGCGTCGCGGGATCGGACAGGTCGCCATCGGCGCTCGACAGCGCGACAACCTTCGTCGCGTCGCCGGTCAACGCCTCGGCGATCGCGGCGCCGATGCCGCGACTGGCGCCCGTGATCAGGATATGCGTCGTCATGCCCCCGCCTTAGGCAGCGGGGCAGGGCTTGCCAAGCAAAGGAAGCGGAGCGTTACGCCACCCGGCGGCTGAATTCGCTTGCGGCCTGTTCGAGTTGCTGCAGCCGGCCGCCCATCTTGGCGAATTCCTGGCTCAGCACGCTGATCTCGCTCGCGACCATGCCCGAATCGTTGCGGATGCTCGCAATCGTCGACGACATCGAATCGGCGGCGAGCGCGGTTTCGTCGACTGCGGCGGTGATCGAGGTGACCGTCTGCGCCTGCGCGTCCATCGCGTCGCGGATGCGCTGTGCCGACTGCTGGACTTCGACGATCGTTTGCTGGATCGACTGGTTGGCGCTCACCGACCCGCGCGTCGCCTGCTGGATCGCGGTGATCTTGCCCGCGATATCGTCGGTCGCGCGCGCCGTTTCGTTCGCGAGGCTCTTTACCTCCTGCGCGACGACGGCGAAGCCGCGGCCCGATTCGCCCGCGCGCGCCGCCTCGATCGTGGCGTTGAGCGCGAGGAGGTTGGTCTGGCCCGCGATTTCGCGGATCAGGCCCAGGATCGATTCGATGGATTCGGCGTGATGCGATAGCGTTTCGGACATCGCGACGGCCTCGCCCGCCTGTTCCGACGCGCGCGTCGCGACGCTAGCCGAAGCTTCGACTTCGCTGCGCGCATCCTCGATCGCGCGGATCAGGCCCGCGGCGGTCGAGGCGGCTTCGCGCATCGCCATCGCCGATTGTTCGGATGCGGCGGCGACTTCGCTCGTCTTGGCGATCATGCCCTTCGCCGCCTGGTCGGCCGAGGCCGCCTGCCTGGCGAGCTGATCGCGGACTCCGTCGGTATCCTGCACCAGCGAGGCGATCGAGCGGTCGAAGTCGCCTGCGAGGGCCTGTCGCTCGCTCGAAAAGGCCGCGCGGTCGAGCTTGTTGGCATAGCGCTGCATGATGTCCAGTTCGAGCAGCGCGAGGCGGTTCACCGCGCTGGTCAGCCGCGTCAACCGCTCGGCATCGCCGAAACAGGCTTCGACGACATATTCGATCGTCAGCCGCTGGCTTTCGGCGATGCACGACATGACCGAGGCGAGCGGCAGCTTCACGCGCCGTGCCATATGGGCATTCTGGCACGCGATCGTCGCGACTTCCTGCCCGGCGGCATCGGAATATTTGGCCACGGTGTGGCGCGCGCTGCCGCGAATATAGGAGTCGAGCAACTCGCCATCGACACGGCGGTCGACGCTGGGCAGCGCGTTGAACGCGTCCCAATAGGCCGCGGCGATCGCTTCCTCGCGGCCGGCGATGATGACGTGGATTTCCGCGGCGTTGGCGGCGAGGCGTCCGTCGAGGTCGTAATAGGGAAAGCGATCGGCCATCGGCACCGGATCGATCTGCTGCTTGTGAATCGGATTTTCCTTCACCATGATCCTGCTTCCCTGATCGATCCAAAAAGCGCGCGAGTCTGCCGCCCGCATGCGTCCGCGAAACTGGTGAACGGGATATGCGATAGAAACGGTAAAGGCGGTGTTAACCCGAAGCCGGGGTCTTCCCCTCGGCGCCCGGGGACGGGGAGGGTACCGGATAGCCCTCGAACGCCTTGATCGTCCGCAGCGCAAAGGCGCTGTGCATCGCTGCGACCCCCGGCAGCCGCGACAGGCAGTGGCGGTGCAACCGGTCGAAATCGGCGACGTTGCGCGCCGCGACGCGGAGCCGATAGTCCGACGCCCCCGACAACAGCTGGCATTCGAGGATCTCGTTGAAACTCTTCACCGCGCTCTCGAACGCGGTCAGCGCTTCTTCGCTCTGCGACGTCAGGCTGATGTCGACGAACACATCAAGCCCGAGCCCGATGCTCTCGGGGTTCAGCCGCGCGGCATAGCCGGTGATAATTCCGGCCGCTTCGAGCGCGCGAATGCGCCGGTGGCACGCCGATGCCGACAGCCCGACGATTTCGCCGAGCTCGGCGGCGGGACGCGGGCCATTGCGTTGCAGCAAGTCGAGCAGCTTTACGTCGATCCGGTCAATCATATTGCGCCCTTGGTCCAGTTCACGCAAAATTTGTGCAATGCTGTCGCGAATCCGCGAGGGATATGCAAGCACCTCGCACCCCTTTTCTGTTAAAAGCGCCGACAAGTTTTCGGCGGCCGCAGTCGATCGCCGACGACATCCATATCCGGAGAGCGACCATGATCATCGGCACCCCCAAGGAAATCAAGAATCACGAATATCGCGTCGGCCTGACCCCCGAGAGCGCGCGCGAACTCGTCGTCCACGGCCACCGCGTGCTGGTCCAGACCGGTGCCGGCGAAGGCATCGGTGCGCACGACCGCTATTATGTCGAAGCGGGCGCCGAGATCGTCCAGACCGCCGAAGAAATCTTCGCGACGTGCGAGATGGTCGTGAAGGTCAAGGAACCGCAGCCGGTGGAACGCGCGATGCTGCGCCCGGGTCAGATCCTCTATACCTATCTCCACCTCGCGCCCGATCCCGACCAGACGCGCGACCTGATGAAATCGGGCGCGGTGTGCATCGCCTATGAAACCGTGACCAGCCCGCACGGCGGCCTGCCGCTGCTGAAGCCGATGAGCCAGGTCGCGGGCCGCATGTCGATCCAGGCCGGCGCGACCGCGCTCGAAAAGGCGCATGGCGGCCGCGGCGTGCTCCTCGGCGGTGTGCCGGGCGTGGCGCCGGGCAAGGTGTGCGTGATCGGCGGCGGCGTCGTCGGCTTCAACGCGGCGCAGATGGCGGCGGGCCTCGGCGCCGACGTCACCATCCTCGACCGCGACCCCGAAGTCCTCGAACGCGTCGGCACCTTCTTCGAGGCGCGCGCCAAGACGCGTTTCTCGAACCGCGCAAACCTTGCCGAATGCGTCGCCGAGGCCGATCTCGTCATCGGCGCGGTGCTGATCCCGGGTGCCGAGGCGCCGAAGCTGGTGACACGCGAGATGCTGGGCACGATGCGTCCCGGTTCGGTACTCGTCGACGTCGCGATCGACCAGGGCGGCTGCTTCGAAACCAGCCACGCGACGACGCACGCCGATCCGACCTATGTCGTCGACGGCATCGTCCATTATGCGGTCGCGAACATGCCCGGCGCGGTCGCGCGCACCAGCACCTATGCGCTTAACAACGTCACGCTGCCGCACGCGCTGCGCATCGCCGATCTGGGCTGGAAAGAAGCTTTGAAACGTGACGTGCATCTTGCGCAGGGTTTGAACGTTTGGGATGGTAAGGTGACGTTCGAGGCCGTAGCCGAAGCGGTCGGAACCGATTATGTGCCTGTCGAACAGGCGCTCGCCTGATAAGACAAGGATATAGAGAGACGATGACCGAGCCAGTGGCACCTCCCCCGCCCGAAGAGGAAGAAAATGAAGTGCTGCGCGCCGCGCGCGAACGCCAGCAGCAGCGCGAAGCCGCCGAGGCGGCGCAAGCCGCTGATCAGGAAGCGGGCAAGGGCAAGCGCGGCTGGAAGACCGCGGCGGCGGCCGGGCTCGGCATCGGCTCGGCCGCGGTGATCGCGGCGCTGCTCTACGCGAACCGCGGCAAGATCAAGTGAGGCTGGTCCCGGCGTCTTCGGGCGTGCGGGTGTCCTGATGCGAACCGCCGCTCGACTTTGCGTCGTCATGGCGGGGCTGGCGGCGTTCCAGCCCGTCATCGCGAAGCCCGACGCGGCGCCTCTGCCATGGAGTGCGCCCGCGACGACGCGGGTGACGACGGAAGAGCGCCGGTTCGCGAGCGGCGATACCGAACTCGCGGGAACGCTCTATATGCCGGCGAGCGGCAAGCCGGTGGCGGCGGTTGTCGTCACGCATAGCGCCTCGTCGCCGCTCCGTACCGCATCGCTGTACGATCATCTCAAGACAGCGCTACCCGCGCTTGGCATCGCGGTCTTCGCCTATGACCGGCGCGGGTCGGGGCAGTCGGGGACGAAAACGGCCGGCGGCGACTTTACGCTCCTGGCCGACGATGCGATCGCCGCGGCGCAGAGCCTGAAGGGCGATGCGCGCATCGATCCGAAGCGTATCGGCATATGGGGATTGAGCCAAGGCGGATGGATCGGCCCGCTCGCGGCATCGCGCAGCCCCGATATCGCGTTCGTGATCGCCGTCTCGGCGCCCGTCGTCACGGCGGATGTGCAGATGCTCTTTTCCTCGACCAATCACCTCATCGTCAACGGCCATTCGCAGGCTGAGGTCGACCAGATG
>NZ_DASWTD010000388.1:0-2800 GCF_036402335.1 Sphingopyxis sp.
GGAAAGAGGAAAGCAGCCTCGAGATCGAAGATGATGAACAGGATCGCGACGAGGTAAAAGCGGACGTCGAACGGCTTGCGCGGCGCCTGGAAGGCGGGGAGGCCGCACTCATATTCCGAAAGCTTTTCGCCGTCCGGCGCGTGAGCGCCGGTCAGACGCGACACCGCCATCGGCAGAAAGACGAATAGCAGCGACAGGGTCAGCGCGACCCCCATGAAAATCAGGATCGGAAGATATTCGAGCAGCAGCGCGGACGACGCTCCGCTGTTCGCGGCGGACACGGATTGGGACAGCACGGCGGCCTCCTTCGAAGTCGCCGGGCCGTCCCGGACCTGATACCGGGCACCCGCCCGGTGGTGTCGGGACGGATGCACCGGGGAGGACGTGGCCTCTCGGATTATGGCGCCGTCAGGCGGGCGAGGACATCTTCATCAGCACCAGCCCGCCGACGATCAGCAGCGCAGCGACGATGCGCATCGCATTCGCCTGTTCGCCGAGCACGAAGATCCCGACCAGAAAGGCACCGACCGCACCGATCCCGGTCCAGATCGTGTAGGCCGTGCCGAGCGGCAGCGATTTCATCGACAGCGATAGCAGGGCAAAACTCGCGATCATCGCGACGAGCGTGACCAGCGAGGGAGCGAGTCGGGAAAAGCCCTCCGATTGCTTCATCGAAAAGGCCCACACGATTTCGAGCACACCGGCGATACCAAGATAAATCCAGGCCATGACAGCCTCCTTCAAAGGCTGCCGGGCCGTCCCGGACTTGAAAGCCTGCCGTCCCGCGAAGGGAGCAACGGGCGAGGACGTGGCCTCTTGATGGCGGCCTGGCAGGGGCAGTAGGACTCGAACCTACGACCCTCGGTTTTGGAGACCGATGCTCTACCAACTGAGCTATACCCCTAGGCCGGAGTGCGCCACTAGCCGGATTGAACGGTTCGGGCAAGGGGGATGACGGGTTGCGCACGCGGGCCGGGCTGATATGCGCAATTTCGCATGAGCGCCGCGCCTTCCCCTGCCTCGTCCCCCGCCCGGCGCGACGGGCCCCCGCAAAATTATCTGGGCGGGATCGGGCTGCGGCTGCTCGCGATGGTCAGCCTGTCGCTGATGTTCGTGCTCGTCAAAAACATCGACGCCGCGGGCGTCCATATCGTCGAAAGCCTGTTCTGGCGGCAGGCGCTCGTCCTGCCCTTCCTGCTCGCCTGGGTGATGGCGACCAGCGGGCTATCGTCGCTGCGGACGACGCGGATCGGCGCGCACGCACGGCGCATGCTGATGGGCCTGACCGGCATGGCCTGCAATTTCGGCGCGATGATCCTGCTGCCGATGGCCGAGGCGACAACGATCAGCCTGTCGGTGCCGATCTTTGCTGTCATCTTTGCCGCGCTGCTGCTCGGCGAGGCGACGGGGTGGCAGCGGTGGAGCGCGGTGATCGTCGGCTTTGTCGGCGTGCTTGTCGTGCTCGATCCGCTGTCGAGCTTCGCCGGCGGCTTCGGCGGCGAGCATGGCGTCGGCACGCTCGTCGCGCTGACCGGCGCGATCATGACAGCGCTGATCACGATTGCCGTGCGCGACCTTGGCCGCACCGAAAATGCCGCGACGATCGTCTTCTGGTTCAGCCTCTTGTCGATGATCCCGCTCGGCATCGCCCTGCCCTTCGTCTTCGTGCCGCACAGCGGCCACGAATGGCTGTTGCTGATCGGGCTCGGTTTCCTCGGCGCGATCGTCCAGATGTCGCTGACCGGGGCGCTGCGCCTTGCTCCCGTGTCGGTCGTGATCCCGATGGATTATTCGAGCCTGCTCTGGGCGATTGCCGCCGGCTGGTGGTTCTTCGGCACCTTGCCCGCCGACACGACATGGGTCGGCGCGCCGCTGATCGTCGCGTCGGGCCTGTTCATCGCCTGGCGCGAGCATCGCCGCCATATCGACCGGCCGAAGGAGGTTGCCGCATGACCCGTCCGATCCTCTACCATTGCCCCGACGCCCGCTCGCTGCGCTGCCTGTGGGCGGTCGAAGAGACCGGGATCGACGTCGATTTGCGAATGCTCAAATTTCCGCCGCGCGCGTTCGAGCCCGATTATCGCGCGGTGAACCCGCTGATGACGATCCCCGGCTGGGTCGAAGACGGGCGGTTGATGACCGAGTCGGCGGCGATCTGCGAACGGATCGCCGAGGGAACGCCGCTCGAGGTGCGCCGCGACGAGACCGATTATTGGGATGCGCGCAACTGGCTGCACCGCAGCGATGCAACGCTGACCTTCCCGCTCGCGATCATGATCCGCTACACGCGCGTCGAGCCCGAGGAGCGGCGGCTGGCGCAGGCGGTCGACGACTACAAGGCTTTCTTCGGCGGCCGCGCGAAGAGCATCGAAGCGGCGCTGGGCGACGGACGCGAGTGGCTCGTCGCGGAACGGTTTACCATCGCCGATATCGTCATCGGCTATGCGGCGTTTCTGGCAAACACGCTGGGCGCCGACGATGTGCTGGGCGATGCGACGAAGAAATGGCTTGCGCGCTGCACGGCGCGCGAGGGGTTCCGCCGGGCGCGCGAGCGGCAGAAGGGCTGACGTCGGCCCTTCGGGCAGGGAGCTGCCCCCTCGTGCACCCCGGTGAAAGCCGGGGCCCGGTCGCGCCGTCGGAAGATGGGCCCCGGCTTTCACCGGGGTGCACATCTCAGGTGCACATCTCAATCGGCCGCTTCGCTCTCTCCGTCATCCCGGGCCTGATCCAGGATCCGCCCTTTCCTTCAAGACAGGCAGACCCCGGATCAAGTCGGGATATATCCCATTGGAGCAAGTAT
>NZ_DASWTD010000389.1:0-11839 GCF_036402335.1 Sphingopyxis sp.
ACCAGCGATCTCCCCTCCCGTGCCGCCGACGCGACCGAAACCAAGGTGCGCGATTATTTCGAACGCCTCTACCGCCCGGGCACCGGACAGTTCCACGCCATAGTCCATGTCGCGGCGAACCCGGCGAGCGGGGCCATCGCCTTTTCCGGTCCGATGATGCGTGCGGGCGGCGGCTTTCCGGTCACACGTATCGCCCTCCTCGCCCCCGACGGCACCATGACCCTGCTCGGCAGCGACGAGGCGAACGACAGCCAGCCGAAATGGTCGCCCGACGGCCGCCAGCTCGCTTTCCTGTCTGACCGCGAGCATGGCGCGGGCAATTTCCAGCTGATGATCGCGCCGGCCGATGCGCCCGACAGCGCCGTCGCGCGCGCGCCGATCGCTGGGCAAGCGGTAGAGAATTTCGTCTGGGCGGCCGATAGCCGCCGGATCCTCGTCCAGAGCGCCGACGCCGGCGCCGATGCCGCCGGGTCGGCGGCGACCGCGCGGATCGGCGGCGGCGATGGCGGCGAACGCCCCTCGTGGATGCCGACCGTCGAAACCGGCAGCCATGACGGGCTGTGGCGCCATGCGCATATCCTCGACATCGAAAATGGCACGCTCACCCGCGTCGGTGCCGACGGCCAGAATGTCTGGGAAGCCGACTGGTGCGGACCCGACGCAGTCGTCGCGATCATCTCGGCCAGCCCGACCGAGGGCGGCTGGTACCAGACCGAAATCGCGATCGCCCCGGCAGCGGGCGGCGCCTTCGACCGCTTCGCCGCACCCGAAGTCGAAATCGCAGGCGTGACCGCATCGCCCGATGGCAAGACGATCGCGGCGATCGAAGGCCGCTTCCACCGCACCGTCCAGCTCGGTTCGCTCATCCTTTACGACCGCGCGACCGGCGCGGCGCGCGAACCCGACATCGGCGCGCAGGTCTCCGCGGTCGCCTGGCGCGACGCAAACCGCCTCTTTTTCGCGGGCTTTGCCGCGCCCGGCTCGGTCGCGGGGACGCTCGACGTCGCCAGCGGCACCACCGCGATCGAATGGCGCGCATCGGGCACGGCGGGCCGCAAGGTGCCCTATGCGGTCCCCGAGGGAGATGACGCTGTCCTCGTCCCCGGCCACGCCTTCGACCGCTACCCTTATCTCGCGCGTTCCAGCGCGGCGGGCGAAGAGCTGCTGCTCGACCTTACCCCGCCGGGCATGGAATCGATTCAAGCGCGCATGAGACCCGCCGAGGTCGTGCGCTGGCGCGGCCGCGACGGGCTCGACATCCTCGGCTATCTCGCGATGCCGGAGGGCGTCGAGCGTCCGCCGCTCGTCGCCTTCATCCACGGCGGCCCCTCGCACCTGTTCCGCGACAGCTGGAGCTTCGACAACCCGCTCGCGGCGCTGCTCGTCAGTTCGGGCTATGCCGTTCTCTTCCCCAATCCGCGCGGCAGTTCGGGGCGCGGGCTCGATTTCGCCTCGCGCGTGATCGGCGACATGGCGGGCGAGGATGTGCATGACATTTTGGCGGGCATCGACCATGTGATCGCCAACCATCCGGTCGACGGCAGCCGGCTGTTCGTCACCGGCGGCAGCTACGGGGGTTTCATGACCACCTGGCTCGTCGGCCAGACGGGGCGCTTCCAGGCCGCGTGCGCGATCGCGCCGCTGACCGACATGCGCAGCCAGTATTTCACCGCACATCATCCCGAATTCCTGTCGCTCTATTCGGAGGGCGATCCCTATGACGTCGGCGGCACCTTCGACCAGCGGAGCCCGCTGGCGCACGCGAACAAGGTCACGACCCCGACACTGCTGATCGCGGGCGAGATGGACAAGACCACCCCGCCGGCGCAGGCGGTCCAGTTCCACCACGCGCTCGTCCTCGCGGACGTGCCGACCGAGCTGGTGCTTTATCCCGAGGAAGGCCACGCAGCGGCGCGCTATGAAGCGCAGATCGATCAGGGGACGCGCGTGCTGCGCTGGTTCGCGCAGTGGGAAGGCCGCAATGGCGGTCGGTAACCCGCCCCCCGCCGGAGCGGGCGGCGGCGCGGCGCACCTCTATACGCCCGCGCGCCGCTGGACGTTCCTCGCGATCCTGTTTCTGGTCGGCGCGTCGAGTTCGATCGACCGCGTCGTGATCTCGGTCCTGCTCGAACCGATCAAGCAGGAATTCCAGGTCTCCGACACCCAGCTCGGGCTGCTGAGCGGCCTCTCCTTCGCCTTGCTTTATTCGGCTTTCGGCCTCCCGATTGCGCGCTTTGCCGATCGCGGCAACCGCAAGAAGCTGATCGCGGTCGCGATCTCGGTGTGGAGCCTGATGACGGTGCTGTGCGCCGCGGCCGCCAGTTTCTGGCAGCTCCTGCTCGCACGCATCGGCGTCGGGGTCGGCGAAGCCGGCGCAACGCCGCCCGCCCAGTCGCTGATCGTCGATTATTTCCCGACCGCGCAGCGCGCCCGCGCGATCGGCATCTTCGCGACATCGGGAACCGTCGGTTATCTGATCGGTCTGTCGGCGGGATCGCAGCTCGTGGCCGCCTATGGCTGGCGCGCGACGCTTGTCGCCTTCGGCCTGCCGGGGCTGCTGATCGCGGCGCTCGTTTACTGGGTGCTCGACGAACCACGCACGCGGGTCGATGCCGCAGTGCCGCGCGCCAGTACCGAGGATTTTCGCACCTCGGTCCGCCGCCTCGCCGGAAAACGGTCGTTCGTGCTGATGCTCGCGGGCTTCACCTTCTATCATTTCGCCGCCTATGGCTCGCTCGTCTTCGTGCCCTCCTATCTCGTGCGCGTGATCGAAAGCCCGATCGAGCAGGCGGGGCTCTACTATGGCGCGACATCCGCGCTCGCGGTGTTGATCGGCAGCCTCGCTGGCGGCGCGATCCAGGATGCGCTGTCGCGGCGCGATCCCCGCTGGATCGTGCGTTTCCCCGCAATTGCCTTCGGCCTCGCCGCGGTGCCCAATTGCGCGATGTTCCTGATCGACGACCTTCCCGCCTTTCTGGTCGTCAGCACGATCGGCGGCATCCTGCTCTACGCCGCCCTCCCCGCCGCCTTCGCCGCGATCCACGCGGTGTGCGGCAGCGCGCGCCGCGCGACGGCGATCGCGGTCGTCCTCTTCTTCGGCAATTTGCTCGGCTTCGGGCTTGGCCCAGTGATCACCGGCGCGCTCAGCGACCATTTCAGCGCGATCCACGGCCCCGAAGGGCTACGCTATGCGCTGATCATCGTCATGGCGCTGACAGTTCCGACCGCACTCTTCTTCTACCGCGCGAGCGGCAGAGTTGCAGAGGATCTGGAGGACTGAAGGTGGTGGTCGCGGCTCAGCCGCGGCCAGCCAGCGAGAAATCGGCGGTGCTCGCACCGGCGACAAAGGTCTTCATTCGCTCGCGAAACTCGTCCGAATGCTCGTAGACGAGCCGTTCGGCCTCATTGGCGTCGCCGCGGCGGATCGCATCGATCATCTGGTTGTGCTGATCGATGACCTCCGAATAGCTCAGCAGCGCCGCGCCATTCTGGCGAAAGGCGAGCAGCGACAGCCGCATCACGCCGCGCAGCATTTTCGAGCAGTCGGCGGCGAGAAACCTGTTCCCGCACGCCTGATTGATCGCATCGTGAAAAGCCCAGTTTGCCTCGACGATCAGCCGCGGGTCGCGCGTTTCGCTCGCCGCCGCGAACTCGCGGTTGCGCTGTTCGAGCAGCTCGAGATGATGCGGTTGCCGGCGCAGCGCCGCCCAGCGCGTCGTCGCGCGTTCATAAAGCTCGAGCGCCTCAAGAACCTGCGGCACCTGATCGAGGTCGAGCGGCGCGACACGGGCACCACGGTTCGGCGCCAGCACGACCAGGCTGTCGGACGCGAGCCGGATCAGCGCCTCGCGGATGGGGGTGCGCGAAAAGCCCAGCTCGCGACTGAACTGGACCTCGTCGAGCTCGGTGTTCGGCGGCAGGTCGAGATTCAGTATCTGCTCGCGCAGCAAGGCATAGACCTTCTGTCCCGAGGACTGGCGGGCGACCTCGTCGCTTATGTCGAGGACCTCCGCTGGCTCGGCGGATTTATCGGATTTTGTTCGGGCGGCGCGCATCGCCGATCTCTACTCCGCATGGGTCATCGCAATCAACCTCGACATGAAGCGGGCGCCCGCCTCGATCTGCGCGACCTCGATATATTCGTCGGGGCGGTGCGCCTGCACGATCGAGCCCGGGCCGCAGATCACCGTCGACATGCCCGCGGTCTGGAACTGCCCCGCCTCGGCGCCATAGGAGACCGCTCCCGCCGGCGTCACCACCTCGCTCAGCATCGCGGCCAGCCGTTCTGCGGCGCCCTCCTCCTCGCGGCGTAGCGGCGGCACCTCGGCGATCGCCCGTACCGTAACCCCGGTCTCCTCACCCTCATCCTTCAGCCGCGCTCGCGCATCCTCGACCGCTGCCCAAAAGGGTGCGAGCACCGCATCGATGTCGCGGTCGGGTACGGTGCGCAGATCGAAGGTGAAGCGGCATTCGCGCGCGAGGATATTTGCGGCCGTACCGCCGTTAATCGTCCCCACGGTCAGAGTGGACCACGGCGGGTCGAAGCGCGCGTCGCGATGGTCGGCGCGCTCGCTTTCGGCGATCCGGCCAAGCACGCCCAAAATCCCGATCGCAACCATGTTCGCCGACACGCCCTCGTGCACCAGGCTCGAATGCGCCTCGCGCCCGGTGACGACAACCTCATAGAGGTGGATGCCCTTGTGGCTGTTGATGATCGCCATTCCGGTCGGTTCGCCGACGATCGCCGCGACGGGGCGATGCCCGTCGGCCACCAGCGCCTCGATCAGGTCGGGCGCGCCGAGGCAACCTATTTCCTCGTCATAGGAAAAGGCGAGATGGATGGGGCAGGTCATCGTTCGCGGCGTCAGATAGGGGACCGCTGCGAGCGCGAGCGCAATGAAGCTCTTCATATCGGCTGTGCCGCGCCCGTACAGGCGGCCGCCCTCTTCGGCGAGCGTGAAGGGATCGCGGCTCCAAGGCTGGCCTTCGACCGGCACGACGTCCGTGTGCCCCGACAATACCAGTCCGCGCACGTCGGCAGGGCCGATCGTCGCGAGCAGGTTCGCCTTGCTGCCGTCGGCGTTGGCGATCCGCCGCGCGGCGACGCCATGCCCGGCCAGATACGTCTCGACATAGTCGATCAGCGCCAGGTTCGACGCGCTCGAGGTCGTATCGAACGCGATCAGCCGCGCGAGGATGTCGATCGCCGACGCGGCGAGCGCGGGGGCCAGATTGTCGTCGCTACGCGGCGCTCCGGTCACCGGCCGCGTCCTTCCGCGATCGGCGCCGCAAGCGGCGCGAAAGACCGCCGCGCGCACCGTACCTGCGCGCGTCGTCCGAAAGCTTCTTGCATGAAAACCCCTGCTGCGAATGTGATATCAAATTATTGTATACATCTTGTATTTTTCTCGTCGGCAGTCAATAGCGATTGCGACGAAATATGGTCGATGTGCACGATGATCGAGAAAATTGCCGGGCTGACCCGGCTCGGCTTTCGCCGCAGCGACCGGGACCGGAGGGAAATTCGATGACCGGAACGCCGGCTGGGCACGCCTCGCATTCGCACTCGCCGTCGCCATCGCCGCGGCGCACCCGGCACCGCTCCGGGCCAACCCGACCGGGGCGACCGCATCGCCAGGCTTCCGGGGCGCACCCTATGTCATGCCGCGTTCGGAGGTCCGGCCCATGCGCTCCGACGCGGAGAGCGACTATCTCGTCTACATCGCCTGGCCACAGCAGCCCCCGCCGCCCGGGGGATATCCGGTCCTTTACCTGCTCGACGGTAACGAAAGCTTCGCCATCGCGGCGGAATATCAGAACCGGCTGGGGGGTTATGCGGGCATGGAGCCGGGGATCGTCGTGGGTATCGGCTATCCCGATGCGTCGCGTCGCAATTTCGATTACACGCCGGCCGTGCCGGACGGCATCGAACTGGTGCCCGGCATGGGTCCGACCGGCGGCGCCGAACCCTTTCTCGATTTTCTGGCCGACAAGGTCATTCCCGAAGTCGAGGCGGAGCATATCGTCGATGCCAATCGCCGGACGCTGGCGGGATATAGCCTTGGCGGCCTGCTCACCTTGCAAGCGCTGTTCAAGCGTCCCGGCCTGTTCCGCACCTATGTCGCGTCCAGTCCATCGATCTGGTACGGCGACAGGCGCGTGCTCACGATGTTGCCGGGATTTGCCGATCGACTGCGCGAACTGCCGTCGCACAGGAGGCTGTTGCTGAGCGCGGGCGAGTATGAACAATCGCCACCCCCGGGACGGGAGCAGGACCCCTCATGGCTCCGGATCGCGGATCTCAGCCGCAAAGCCAGAATGATCGACAATGCCCGCAAACTGGCCGACAGCCTGAAGTCCGCGCCCATCGACGTGGAATTTCGCATCGCCCCGGGCGAAACCCATGCAACGGGCAATTGGCTGGCCATTCGCGATGCGCTCCAGCTGGCTTTCGATAACAAGCCGTGAGAGCGGCCACGAAGCCATGATCGCTCGCGATTGGAAATCCGGATCCTGCCAGGCAAACGAAGTGGCTCAGCGTTTTCGCTGGCTGATCCCCGCTTTGGCCATTGACTAGCTGCGAGCGGCGTCGGATCCAGGAACGCAAACGGCAGGAGCGAGCGAGATGACCGGCAGGATCGAAACCGAAGCCTCGGGCGGGTGCCAGTGCGGCGCGGTACGCTGGCACGTCAGTGCCGTGCTCGACAGCTCGCACATCTGTCACTGCCGCATGTGCCAGAAGGCGGCGGGTAATTTCTTCATCGCGCTGATCGGTGTCCCGCGCGACGCCATCGCATGGACGCGCGGCACACCGGCCTGGTTCGCCAGTTCGGACAAGGCATCGCGCGGTTTCTGCGCTACGTGCGGGACGCCGCTTGCTTACGACTATGCCGAAAGCAGGCACATCAATCTGACGACCGGATCATTCGACGAGCCGGCAAGGTTCGCGCCGAAAGTCCAGTTCGGGCTCGAAGGCCGCCTGCCGGTTTTCGCGGACCTGCCGCTGGAAGCCGAGGGGACGACCGAAGAAACGATGAGCGACCTTGTCGATGCGATCCGGGCGAGCAATCACCAGCACCCCGACCATGACACAGCGAACTGGCCCGGTTAGTCGCGCTCAGTTTACCGAAAGACCGGCAATCGCGGCGCTCGGCGTCAGCCCGAAAACACGGCGGAACACACGCGAAAGATGCGCGGTATCGGCGAACCCCGCATCCATCGCCGCCGTCCGGACGAGTGCGCCCTCCTTCATCTGTGCGGCTGCATATTGGACCGCCGACCACAGCTTGAATTCGCGGAAGCCCTGCCCCGTTACCGCCTTGAAGCAGCGGAGCGCCTTCGTGCGCTCAAGGCCGAGACGCAGCGCGAGTTCGCCCTGCGGCATTCGCCGCATCGGATCGTCGTAAATCGCCCGCACCACGTCAGCGACGGAGGGCAGCGTGGCGCTCGCCGACGCGGCCAGGCATGCGCGTAGTTCGTCGACGGCGTCACGCCCGCCTTCCAGCGCCCCGCCGGCGAGCTGTGCCAGTTTTCCCTCCAGCGCCTCGGCCAGCGGGGCATCGGAGGGGAAGTCCAGACCGTTGAGATAGATGATATCGGCGCCGCGGGTAGGCAGGACTACGCCATGGACCACCCCGGGGCGGATCAGCAACATGTCGCCTTCCACCCGGGCGCCGTGCAGGTGGAGCCGGAGCGAACCGCCGCGTCCCATAAGGATCGCCGTGACGGGATTGGCATGCGGCGCGAGTTCCCGGACACCGACCGGGAGCAGTGAACTCCGGAAAGGAGAAAGCGGATCAGCCATCGCCGCGATTATCCCCCGCCCCGGCGTCCGGCGCAAGCGCCGCTATCGCTCGATACCCGCACGCACGAACGCCCCGTGCATCTCGCGGCCGTTCGGATAGACGTCCTTGCGCACCACCTCGCCCGCGTCGTTCACGGTGACAACGTCGAGCATACCGACGCGCGCTACGAAGGGCGCGCCGCCGGGCTCGGTAAGCGACAGCAGCATCACCCATTCGAACACCCAGTGATCGCCGCCGTAAAGCCGACGGCCCATCTCTTGGGTAAAATCAAAGGTGGCGAACAATTGCCGGCAATGTTCGCGAAGCCGTTCGCGTCCCTGCACCGGCTCGGTGCCGTCATGGAGCGCGAAGATCGTGTCTTCCGAATGCAGCGAGGCGATCAGGTCGGGGTCCTTCGTCTCCCAGCCGACATGATATCGGTCGAACAGGGCTTCGGTCGATATCGCGCGTGCGAGCGATGCAGTGGCCATGCTTTTTTCTCCCTTGATGCTCCCCGCGAGAATAATCGGCAGCCACGCAAACGCGTTGAACAAACGTGCGGGGGCGCCGTCGAACCGGACTTTTCAGTTTTCGCTAGCGCCCTCCCTCGCCTGTGATATCGCCGTTGCCGGGACAGGGGAGACGCCATGGCGACGCAATTGACCGAAGGCCGCGCTGGCAGCGGACGGGTGACGTGGGTCGTCGTCCTGATCGCACTGTCGGTACTCCTGAATTATATCGATCGCGGCGCGATCGGTGTTGCGGCGCCGCTGATGAAGGAAGAACTGAAGCTGTCGGCGACCGGTTTCGGTCTCGCCGTGTCGGCTTTTTTCTGGGTTTATGCGCCCGCGTGTCTGCTCGTCGGCTGGCTGTGCGACCGTTTCTGCGTCTACCGCGTCTTCGCGCTCGGCGTCGCGATCTGGGCGATCAGCACCGCCCTGACCGGCTTTGTCGGCGGACTTGCCTCGCTGATCCTGCTGCGCCTGTTCCTCGGTCTCGGCGAAAGCATCGCCTTTCCCGGCAGCAGCAAGATCTTCGCCGCCGAAGTACCCGTCGAGCGTCGCGGCATCGCCAACGCCTCGGTCTCCGCAGCGATTGCCTTCGGGCCGGCGCTCGGCGTGTTGTTCGGTGGCGCGATCCTCGGCGAATGGGGCTGGCGGCCGGTCTTCTGGATTTTCGGCCTCGCCACGCTGTTGTGGCTCGTCCCCTGGGCAATCGCCTCGGCGCCGCTGCGTGTCAGAAGCGCCGCCGCGCCGCCGGGCAAGCGCGTATCGATCCGTAGCCTGATTCGTATCCCGACACTGTGGCGAATGAGCATCGTCCATTTCCTGTCGAACTACGGTTTCTATTTCCTGCTCGCCTGGCTGCCGCTCTATCTCGTCAACACCGTCGGCTATTCGATCGCCGAAATGACTATGCTGACGACGCTGAGCTTCACCACGCAGGGCGTCGTCGCGCTGGCGGGCGGCTGGGTTTCGGACCGGATGGTTGCCGGCGGTGCAAACGAGGGCGAGGTCCGCCGGCGGCTGATGATCATCGGGCAGTTCGCGATCGGCATCGCGATCGCCGGAATAGCGATGGCCGACGCCTATCTCATGCTCGCCGTCTGGCTGGCCCTCGCAGGCTTTGGCGCTGGACTGATCGCGACCAACCTGTTCGCAATCGGCCAGATTTTTGCCGGACCGCGCGCGGCCGGCAGCTGGATCGGAGTGCAGAATGCGCTCGGCAATATTTCGGGGATTATCGGTCCGATCGTCACCGGGCTAATCGTCGATTATCTCGGCGGCTATACCTATGCTTTTGCCAGCGCGGCCGTCCTGTCGGTGCTGGGCGCGTTGCTGTGGTGGAAACTGATCCCCGAAATCCACACGCTCGACCTGTAACTCACTGTTCGAGTTCGAGCAGGAACCGCTTCGCCTCGAGCCCGCCCGCAAAGCCGGTCAGCTTGCCGGTCGACCCGACAACGCGGTGACACGGCGCAATGATCGAAATGGGGTTACGGCCATTGGCGGCGCCGACGGCGCGCGACGCGCTGGGTTTGCCGACCTGGTGCGCGATCTCGCCATAGCTGCGCGTTTCGCCGAACGGGATGGTGAGCAAGGCGCTCCACACGCTCCGCTGGAAATCGCTTCCCGAAAAGGACAATGGCACGTCGAACGTGCGGCGTTCGCCGGCGAAATATTCGCCAAGTTGCCGTTCGGTCTCGACGAGGACGGGATGGTCCGCCTTTTCGCTGACGGCGCCGAGCCGAACCCGGTCGGGCTTGTCATTTTCCCACAGGATTGCGACGAGGCCGCTGTCCTTCGCAACGAGGGTCAGTTCGCCGACCGGCGACCAGATGGTTTTGGAATAATGAGTCACGGGATTGATCCTTTGGATGTCATTCGCTGTCGCACTTTGATGCTGGAATCCATATGGCGGAGGCGATGCAGCGATGCGTCCCGAATCTTGCGCCCAACGTCGATGGAAAGATTGTCATGACCCCCACCGCCACCATCCTGCTCCTCGGTTCGGGCGAACTCGGGCGCGAGTTTGTCATTTCGGCCAAGCGGCTCGGCGCGCATGTGATCGCCTGCGATAGCTACGCCGGGGCGCCCGCGATGCAAGTGGCCGACAGCTTCGAGGTCTTTTCGATGCTCGACGGCGATGCACTGCGCGCGGCGATCGCAAAGCACCTGCCCGACCATATCGTGCCCGAGGTCGAGGCGATCCGCACCGAAATCCTCGCCGAGGTCGAGGCCGAAGGCTTTCACGTCGTCCCGTCGGCGCGCGCGGCGCAGCTCACGATGAATCGCGACGCGATCCGCGACCTTGCGGCGAGCGAACTCGGGCTCACCACCTCGACCTTCGAATATGCCGAGACGCGCGAAGAACTGCAGGCGGCTGCAGAGCGCATCGGCTTCCCGCTCGTCGTCAAACCCGTCATGTCGTCGTCGGGCAAGGGCCAGAGCACGGTGAAGGATGCCGCCGGTGTCGACGCCGCGTGGGATTATGCCGCCGCCGGGATGCGTGGCGATCGGCTGCGCGTCATCGCCGAGGCGTTCATCGATTTCGATTACGAGATCACGCTGCTGACCGTCCGCCACAAGGACGGTGTCGCCTTTTGCCCGCCGATCGGCCACCGGCAGGAACGCGGCGACTATCGCGAAAGCTGGCAGCCCGCGGCGATGTCGGATGCCGCCCTCGCAAACGCGGAAGAGATGGCGACCAAGGTGGTCGACGCGCTTGGCGGTCACGGAATTTTCGGGGTCGAATTTTTCGTGAAGGGCGACGAGGTGATCTTTTCCGAACTCTCGCCGCGCCCGCACGACACCGGCATGGTGACGCTGATCTCGCAGTCGCTATCCGAATTCGACCTCCATGCACGCGCGATCCTCGGCCTGCCGATCCCCGCCATCGCAGTGCCCGACGCGAGCGCGAGCGCGGTGCTACTCGCCGACCGCGATGCACAGGATTTCGCGATCACCGGCCTCGCCGACGCGCTGGCCGCGCCCAATGCCGAAACCGCGATCGACGCGCGAATCTTCGGCAAGCCCGTCACGCGCCCGTACCGGCGCATGGGCGTCGCGCTCGCGCGCGTCGCCGGCGGCACGACCGACGATGCGCGCGCCGCGGCGGTTGCCGCGGCGGCGAAGCTGGTCATCGACTACCGCAACTGACACGTTAAGCTGCGGCATGGCCCGCCCTGCCCCGCTTCTCCGCTGGCTCGCTATTGCAGCGCTGCTGATTTCGGTCGTCGGAGTGCCGCTGGTCTTTCACGATGAATTCATTGCGATAAACAACCGCATTCTCGCCGCCTCGGGCGAGCGGCCCATCGCCGCAGGCGCCCTCATCGTGATCGCGCTGACGCTCGATGTGGTCCTGCCTGTCTCCAACGGTATCACCAATACGCTGGCGGGCGCGGCCTTCGGCTTCGCCATCGGTGCGCTTGTTATCTGGCTGGGCCTGATGGGCGGCAGCCTTGCCGGTTACGCGATAGGGCGCTGGGCGGCGCGGCCGCTGGCAACCCGCCTTCTTGGTTCCGGCGACCTCGAACGCGCGCACCGGCTTGCCGA